>JAAEET010000080.1 GCA_013415565.1 Methanomicrobiales archaeon | reverse complement strand
GAGATATGCCGCCGCTCTGTCGTCTGTCCCCTCGTATCGGGCGGCAAGATTGAGCAGGATGCTGACCGCCAGGCAAAAAGACCGGTCCTGTTGGAGGTCCCGGATCTCGCGGTCCCGGAACGAGGAGACTTCAGCGATCCACGAATCCAGCACCTGATCCTGACCGCCGGCAAGCGTTGCAAAGAAACGATCATAGGACAGTCGCTTCCCATACATCTCCGACAGCATCTTCCGGACGGTGCCCTGGTCGAAGATCGACAGCACGGTGATGATCGCGTCGTTGACCGTCCCGGGCTGCGGGGAATGGACCAGCTCCTCGAAAGCCCGCGCATGGATGCGGGAGACCTGCCGTTCATCGAGCACAATGAATCCGGGTTCGAGTCCGGCTTCGATCGGGAATTCCCGTAACACCTGGGCGCAGAACGAGTGGAACGTCTGGACCGGGGCGATCATGAAATCCTCGGCTGCTTTCTCCCATACCGGTCCGCGGCGCTGTGACAGTTCCCTCCGGATCCGCTCTCTCATCTCGGCGGCAGCCTTTTCTGTGAACGTAAGGGCAAGGATGGATGGGACTTCCACACCGCGGGTCTCGATAAGGTGGAGGTATTTCTGCACGAGGACATAGGTCTTGCCGGTCCCGGCACCCGCCGTGACGACCAGACTCCGGTCATGGGTGGTGATCGCCTCCTTCTGCCGCTCCGTCGCTGCCATCAGGACTCCTCCTCACATTCGAATACCCGGTACGGGTCGAACCGGCATACCCGCCGGAACTCGCAATAGGCGTTCGGGCATTTCTCTTCATGCGGGAGGGGAAATTCTCCCTTCCGGATCCGCCGGATGTATTCAAGGGCAAAATCACAGGAACGGGCGAGGGTTCCGGCAAAATCAGGTGATACCCTCGGCCGGGAAGCGATCAGGCTCCTCCCTGTTTCATCACAGAGGAGGATCCGGCGCTCCACCTGCTTCCGGATCCGGTAGTACCCGGCCGCTACCCCGTGGTTTGCCGATATGGATTCATAGGCAAGGAGGTAGAGGGGGAGCTGCAGCGCCCTTCCCGCCTCGATATCCCCATACAGGGGATGGGAGAGCCCGGTCTTGTAATCATAGATGAGGAAGGAGCCGTCCAAAGTGAGATCGATCCGGTCGATCCTTCCCCGTATTCGCAGACGTCCGGTCCCGCCGGAACCTGACAGCTCGACCGCATCGACGACCGATGCCGGGTCGTCGGACGGATCGCTCTCCATTCCAAACGAGAATTCAAAATGTGAAGGAACGAGCGCGGATGATTCCTCTTCTGATTCCCGCTCGAGGAACCGCTCGAAATATCCCGGACCGGTCTGATCGTACCCCCTCATCTGGTTGACCGTGGCATCCCAGAGCGGGCTCCTGAAGCGGTATCCGGCGAGTTCCTCTTCGATAATGGTCCGCATGAGCTCCCCGGCCTCGGCCATAGTGGAACGACAGACGTTCGTGTGCCCGGATGCACGCCACCTCCGGTAGAACGTGGAAAGGATATCATGGATGACCGTTCCGCGATCGGCAGGGGAGAGATTGGGCTCGATCTCCGGCAGCTCTTCGATCTTCACGACATTCCGGAGAAAGAACCGGAAGGGGCACTGGGCATAGGTCTCAAGGCTGGTGGGTGAATATACCCGATCCTGGAGAGGAGCGCGGGTATCGGCCCGCTGTCCGGAAGAATCCCGTCGTACGGCGAATCAGAAGATCCCCTGCGGTAATACCGATCGATATTGATTCGGTCCACCAGGGAATCGAGGGACTGTGCAGGATCCGTCCATCCGGCGGCCTGGCAGACCCGCCCGGCAGCAATTCGTTCTCCGGCGCACACGGCTGATTTGCTGTGGGAACGGGAAACGCCTTCTCTCCTGGCAAGGTGCCACCCTTCCGGATTACACCGCTCCCTGACCCGTTCAAAGAAGGCCGACGTGAGCAGGGGCTTGTCACCTTCGGTACGCGGTGCGGACAGGTAGACCTTCTCTGCAGAGAGGAGTGCCGCGATGAAGTAGTATTCCTGCTCATGGAGGATCTCGGCGAGCGATCGGGTTTTCATCCGGACATTCTCGAGGGAGTTCGTGAACGGAAGGCGGGTCGTCAGGCTGGGAACCGCACCCTCGACCAATCCGCAGATGAACAGGTACGGGACATGCTGGTGGGCACACTCCCGGATACCCAGGATCGGAACACCTCCGGCCTCCAGACCGGCATGATCTCCTGGTTCATTGGCGATGGTTGTTACGATACGGAGGAATTCGTCCGCACTCACCTTCTGGTCCCGGGAGAGCAGGGGGGTGCGGGAAAGTGCCTCAAGGCGCGAAAGAAATGTCTGCACTACGGCCTGCTCGTCTGTCCCGCCCCTGCCGTCCGCTGCACGGGGGATATGCGGCAGACCCCGGGTCTCGAGAAATCTCCGGTAAGCACGGATGAAATCCGGAATGCTCTTCCGGCCCTCAAGCCCCTGCAACTGGTCCAGGAGATCCCCTATCCCGCGCCGCACCCGGTCGACCATCTGCACGCTGATCCCGTGCGTCCTGGTCCCGCTTCCCTCCCTGAGGGTTCCGGAGAGCCGGTCCAGGTTTTCCAGCCATGCTCTCCTCTCCCCCTCGATCATGGCATGGCGGGAGACGAGATCGATCTCTCCGGGATCGGGCGGAGACAAATCCGGGACACCTCCGGTCCGGAAATACGGACTGTTCACCATACTTACGATATCCTCGCGGGCATACCGGCCGGCAACAACCCTGATGATCCCGGTCATGAACCGGATCACGGGAAATCGCGAGAGCCGGGGAGAGGCCCTGGCGTTCCAGGGAATCCCATAATCGGAAAAGACCTCGTCGATGATCCCGAACTCTTCCCTGACCTCGGGAAACGCGACCGCGATATCAGACAGGGGGACGCCCGAATCATGGAGACGGCAGATCTCTTCTGCAATGCCCTGCAGTTCGGCGTAGTGCGTTGGAAATGTCTCCACCCGGATGCGTCCTGATGTGTCAATCGGTTCCGTATCCGAGAACAACCCGGTCAGACGGGTCCGGGCCGACGATTCCGGGCCGGACATTAACTGCTGCCCGGATGGCTCTGCCAATTCGGGGTA
>JAAEET010000018.1 GCA_013415565.1 Methanomicrobiales archaeon | reverse complement strand
ATCATCATGGTCCTGGATGTCTGGGAGCACGCCTACTACCTTGACTATAAAAACGAGCGGCCGAAATTTGTGGATGCTTTCTGGAACATCGTGAACTGGGACGAGGTGAACCAGAGGCTGGAAGCGTTGCTGAAGTGACCATAGTCTGGTCCTTTCGGATCATGGCAGGAGAGATGCCGGAGAGCGATTGCCGGTCCGAAAGCACCCCGCAACAATGCCGAAGAATCCTTTTGGAGAACAGGGGATTCCTGGCATTTCATTCTCTTACAAAGGTTGCCATCTCCACCGTTCCGGAGTCCTGACGATTCGGCCGAGGCCGGGAAAGGGGAAGTGAAACCCGAACACCCGTGCGTTCAGATCCATCGCAAAAGTGAGAAGTTTGTACCGGGAGGCAATGGTTTTTTCGGGGGAAAAATCGGTGAGAGCGTGCCAGTCCGGCTCTTCGACATGAATCGGGTGGAGCATCGCATCACCGAGACACAGCAGGTGTTCCCCTCCTGATGCTACGGAGATCGCCATATGACCGGGAGTGTGTCCGGGTGCAGGGATGGCAGAGATACCGGGAACGATCTCTCTCTCGCGATCGATGAGGTCCAGCTGGTCGCGAATCGGCGGAAGATTCCTGCGGGCAGCCTGCCGGAGGAGCTTTTTTAGCTGTTCATCGCCGTGTAATCCGGTGAGTTCTCCGTTCCAGAAATTCCATTCATCTTCCCCCATGACGAAACGGGCTTTTGGGAATCCAATCCTGCCTCTCTCGTCGGTGTTTCCCCCGATGTGATCCGGATGTCCATGGGTGAGAACAACGGTATCAATCCCATCCGGTGCAAATCCCGCAGCCCGTAAATTTCCCGGCAGCTTTCCCGTATCCGGGCCGAGCTGGCCTGCGCCGGTGTCGATCAATACCTGGTGCCTGCCGGTGTCAATCATGATGCAGGTGTAGGGACTCGTCCATTGAACCAACTGTCCTGGTTGAATATTCTGTTCACGAAGTTTCTTTTCAAGCCGATCTTCTGGCGCATTCGGGAAAAGGAAGCGCAGAGGCGGAGGAAATCGGGGTGGGGCGTAAGTAAAAGTACCATCGCTGACAGCGAAGCACCTGAATTCTCCGATTCTGAAACCGAACCATTGATCGTTCATGTGTTCTCACCTGCGAATGGAGTCCAACGATACGAGTAGTAGCAATGATCTTTGATATCCTTTCTCCTCACTGGTGCTCGGACAGGATGGATTTCTCAGAATGTTTCACCGAACAGCTCTGGCACCGATGGGAGCGAGTACTATTTTAACCCGACCACTGAATGGATGCTTATGGTAGAACCCGTTGACGGTATACTGGCGGCTCATAATGCATTCCGGCGTGACATGGAACAGATCGATGCCGCAGCGTTGGAAGCTGCACGGGGAAGAGAAGGCCTGACCGCCACAATCGAGCGGTTCCGGTTCCTGAACGAGGTGCTGGACTGGCATGCGAAGGGAGAGGAAATGGCGATCTTTCCCGCGATCGAGAAGGTTGCCCCGCTGGTCGCCGAAGCGTATGAGAAGGATCACCGGGGCCTTGACGTGGCATTCGCGGAGTTGAGTGATTCGTATGCTGCACACGATCCCCTGCGAATTGCCCGGGCAACCGCCGCGTCCCGCTTTCATCTTGCCATGCACCTGGACAAGGAAGATGCTCATCTCTACCGGATTTTCAGGGAACGAATCCCCCTCCCCGAGCAGGGAATGGTGATGGGGAAGATGTCGGCCCATATCCCCCAGGAACGGTTCCCGGACGTGGTGATGTGGATGATGCCATTAATCGGGCACCAGGACCGTGAAAACATTACCCGGATCTGGCAGATGGTGCTGCCGCCGCCGGCCTTTGCCAGGGTCAAGGAGATTATCAAGAAGGCTATCGGCAGCGACTGGAACGAACTCACGCGGCGGATTCCAACGTTATAGATCCAGGGTGCATGGTGAGGGAAGAACGGCGATATCCCACGGTTATCAAACGGCCGGATTTTCCACAACCAGCCAGACCCGCAATTGGTGGAAGTGTGCTGGTGAGGATCCCCGGATCAGACAGAAATCCCCGATAACGTGTTAGAGAAAAAAATAGCCTCTTATGAGGACCCCACATATTCTACTATTTCATCGATATTCATGCAGATGTAATCCTGTGCATCATATGTCGCGATCCAGTCATCACCGGATGTTCCGTCGACCAGGCCGTCTGCTTTTCTTCGGACATTATGCTCGAGCGAATTGATGAATCCGGTCCAGTCTTCATGTGCAATCATAGTGTCCATCGCAGAAAACATGTTGGAAAATGCTCTCTTCCGCTGCTCTTCTGCGCCCCTGAACGCTCCGGGAGGAAGCTCCCGGATGTAATCGGCAAGGTCGTGTATTGCTTCTTCCACACCCGCAACATGGACGGTCCACGCGGAGAATGTCATCGCACCGCCGTCATCGTCCGTTACCGTCACGGTTACCGGATAGTCACCCGGCGCACTATAGATGTGGGAAACGGTAACGATTCCGGTTGCATCCGGTGCGGTGTTCTCTTCGATGAGCGTTCCAGTGGCATTCACGCCGTCACCGAATGTCCAGAGAGCGGTGTGGGTATCCAGCCAGCCGGGATCGGTAAAGGTAGCATTGAAGGTGAGGTGGTCACCGGGAAGGATATGCTCCGGGTTCGGCTGGTCCATGAACCCCTGTATCCCCGCGGGGGGGATGTTGTTCACGGTCAGATGGACGGTATCCGTGCCCGTGCCACCATCGGTATCGGTAACATTCACGGTTATGGTGAACATGCCATTGTCGCCATAGGTAGTGCTCAGTGAGAACGTCGTCCCGGAGAGAGGGAGAGGCTGAACCCCGGTGCCATCACCGTAGTCGACCGTGGCCGTCCAGGAATCCCCATCAGGATCGGAAAATGATCCGGACCTGCTGAAGAGATCACCCTCGTTGAGCTGGGTATTGGGACCCGCATCGACTGTCGGGGCTCTGCCGGAGATGGTGACCGCTGCGGTATCGATACTCGTTGCACCGAAGCTGTCCATGACCCGGAGCGCAATCTCGCCAAAGAACGGATCAAACCATGTATGGGTGAGCATGCCTCCCGATGTATCCGTCTCATACATGCTGTCCTCGTCCAGGTCCCAGGCCATGGAGATTATACAGTCATCAGCGGTTTCGGCTCCTATACTGAATAGGGAGACAGGATCCATCACATAGCCGGAATACGGTCCGCATGCACTCGCACCGGGAGCGATATTATCCGCCGGTCCCGAGATGGTATTGATAATGATGATATTACCTGCAAAATCATCTGCCGGTTCTGCATACGCTATCCGGAAATAGCCCTGCTCGCCGGACAACCCGTAGCTGTCCTCACCCCAGCCGGTACCCCAGCTGTTCTTGCAGATCCAGGCCTGGTCGGCATCATCCCAGCCGAGGAGTACCACAAAATGGCCCGATTCGAAGGTCGAATTCACGGTATGCTGGTAGACGCCACCAGCATAGAACCTCATGAAGTCATCATATACCTTCATGCTAACCGCAACGGGCCCGTTTTCCATGATTGCTGCTTTCAGCTCCTCTCTGGAAATCGAAGCGGGATACCCCTCCCGAAGGGTCCTGAAAGAATAATCCGTCACCGTGGTGAGACTCGCCTTGTCCCAGCAGGAGCACCTGGCAGAATCGCATTCGGGATCTCCAACTGCCGCCCAGTCAACGTAGGGAAAACACGCTTCATAGGGCGTTCCGGTACTTTTCAGGAATTCAAAGGTATCATAGAGATTCCATTTCCTGCAAAAGCCAAGTCCAAAGCATTTGATCTGCTGTTCAGACAGATCGACAGGATAGGCAGCATCTCCTTTTGTTATTTTGACTTTTGATTCAAGAGCACCAGCCGAGGCAAACGCCCAGCAGCTTCCGCATGCTCCCTGGTCTTTGACCGGGGTTCCGTAATTCCCCCCGTTAGCCCGCCAGTCGAACGAGGTAGGGAGCGGATCGTCGATATCCAGAAGAGCGGTTTCTTTGTAAATTTCGGCAGCCATTGGTATCTTGTCAGGGTCGATGAACTGGCCACCTGATCTATTCAGGCGTTCTTCGGGGGAAAGTCCGGACAGGGAGGTCTCTGCAGCGGTCCAGTGCAGCCCCTCATTTTTAATGTATTCCTGTACTTCCTCCAGGCTCTTTTCCTGAGTCTGAAGAATAGCCCCTCCATTGTCCGCAGCGAATACGCACGGCACGAAAATTACACTACCGATGAGTAAACATAAGAGCAGTTGTTGTGAGATACCAGGCACGTACCTTTTCTTCATCCACTTTTCCACCTCTCAATCGGTTTCTTCTCTTTGAGCACCATCTGGCTGATAGAGAATACCCGATGATCAATGAATGTTAAGGTCACAATTCCCGTATCTGGTGGTTCCTGCGGTGAGTCGGAAGCCGATTTTTATTCTCGATGTATGTTCTGATCACCCGGTCGTATTTGATTCTTGGGGAATCCCGACCTCTTTGAAATGACTTCCGTACGTGTGCCTAATGCAGGGAGTGTATAAAAAAGATTGCGAAGCATTGAGGCTGCCATTTAAATATCATACTATTCACAGAATGGGCTTTTCTTACTTCGAGTCTGCAGACATCTCGGTTCACTCCGTCTCTTCCGCCAATCCGCCCGCCCAGGCGAAAAAAAGGGTCTTCAGTAGTTCTCCCTCATGGCCAGGATAACATACCCCCCGTCCGAGGTCTGGATGACCTTTTTCACGGAATTGATAGGAATGCCCTGGATCTCGCGGTCCCAGGTCCGGGTGCCGTCCGGATCCAGCTTGATCGCATGGAGGGAAAAGCGATCGGCCCGCCCGAAGACTGCTTCACCATACCCCTGATTTCTGGTAATAGGGGGAAAACCCGCAAAGAAGTACCCGCCATCACCGGTCCGGGTGATGATGACACCGGCATCGATGATTTCGGGTACACTCACCGATCCATCGCGGCTGATGCGTACAACGGCAGGTTTGTTGGAGAAAGCACCGTCCACCAGACTTGTATGGACATACAGCAGCTCATAACCGTCGGGAATGGTTCGCAGCACCGGAGGCTTGTAATACCCGGTCTGATCGATCCAGGAAACCTGGACCGGATTCCCGTTGGTGTCAAGCCGCACGGCCGAAAGGTACGTGGTATAGTTCACCTCGTCCACCGGGTGTTCCGAGAAACCGGCCACAAGGTATTCTCCACCGGCCGGATTTTCAAATACCGACCACGCCGATGTAAGACCTTCTGTCCCAAAGGATCTCTTCCAGATGATATCCCCGTCACCCCCGAGTTTCATCACCGCTCCCTGGCTGACGATTTTCATGGGTGCCGTGCACTGGGTGACCATGACGGTCCTGTCCGGACCGGCCGGCAGCGATGTCTCGCTGCATCCCGGAGTCACCACCGTCTCGTTTGCCGCCGGCGGGCGTGAAGAGACCGTACCATCCGGATTGTACACGACGACCGTGTCAACCGGGATACGCCCGGTCGCTTCACCGGCCACGACAAAACCTGCATCGGCGGTGGCGATAACCGACCAGACCTGCTCCAGGCCGGAACTCAGGCTCCACCTGATATTCCCGTCGGGATCAAGCCGCCAGATCCTGCCGTCTAACGAGACTGCGGCATAATCCCCGTCATGAGTCATTGTCACGGCGGTAAGTTCGCCCGGTCCATCTTCAAGGACCCGGTCCCAGAGTATCGTTCCACCGGGAGAAAGCCGGATCAGGCGGGGGGAAGGAGGACCGATCCGTTCGCTCGTTCTCCCTCCGGCAATCAGCAGCCCGCCGTCCGGGGTCTCGATCAAATCGAGTGCCGAATCGTCGTGCCCGGTATCGACGACGCCGGACCAGGCAGCAGTCCCGTCCGGATTGAGCCGGATCACGACGACATCCCGGTTCGCGACATAGTCAGCCCCGATGCATCCGGCGGAAACTACCATCAGGAGACAGAAAAGCGTCGCCAGAATGGTGCCGGAGGACAGCTGGATCTTCATGAGGAGGGTATGGGCTCCCGGTCCAATAAGCTGTGCTCCGAGGATATCTTTCCCTGTGCGTAAATAACATCGGTTTTTTTTGAGACCCGGTCCTCGAAAAAGATCCGAAGCATAACCCGGGTTTACAATCGTCGTGGCGGACGGGATCCGGGTTCCATGCTGGTTGCCGGTCCACCCTCTACTCTTCGACTGGAAAAACCCTTTGCGGGCTGGATGCATCCGCCTGCGGTAAGCATCGCGTTGACTGGATTCTGCAGATTTTCAGAGTCTCCAGCAGCTCCACCGAAGCATGAACTTCAGAGGAACCGGTTCGGCCCTTCAGGACGCTTTCGGCCGCTTGAACTTCACCACCTGGGTCAGGTCGATCTCGGTGATCATCTTGTTGTCGAGGAGGGTGAGCGGGGACGGGTTCTTCGGGTCGTGCCCGCAGAAATCAAGGGTCATGAATGTCTGAAGTTTCCCGGAATTGATCCCGGTGATCTCTTTCTTCTTCACTACCACTGAAAGGTCCTTCACCTTGACCCTGGACGCGACCCTGAAATAGTAGGACTGGGTGGCTACTTCGATAGGCCCTGACTTCAGTACGAAATCGATGTGCGGGTTAAACTCCGGTAGCTTTGTATCGATCTCCGACTTGATCTCCGTCTCTCCTTCAAGTTCCTGGATGGTGATCTGAACCAGTCCGTTGGTGATCACGTTCGAGACTTTTTCCGAGAGCTCTTTGATCAGTTGTTCCTTCGCCCCTTTATCCCCCAGTCCGGTCCTGATAAACCACTCGGTGACATCCAGGAAGTCTTCGCGGTACTTATTGTCGGCCAGAACGGCTACCGCTTCATTGATCTCCTTTGCGATGCCAGCAGGACACTCAACTTCAAACTTCATCGTTTCTCCTCCTTCTCCAGGATCCCCGACCTGACTTCCACCGAGACATCGGGTAATCCCTGGTCTTTTCCCGTTTTACATTCCACTCCGCAGTGCACATCGTAATCCGGATGCGGCTCCGGGTACCTGCAATCCTCCGGCATCGACTGGCCCGGACCGTATACTTTCGGTCGGTCGATATAGAGTTTCAGGACGATAACGCCCCCTATTACGCCAATCGCCGGGGCCCACAACGGGAACGGCTGGACCACCTCAACGGTCTCTGATGCTCTGCCGGTCGATTCGTGGGGATCAGTCACGCTGAGCTGGACCCGGTACCTGCCCACCTCACGGTAGGTATGGGTCACGACCATGCCTCGTCCGCTGCTTCCATCACCGAAGTCCCATGAAAATGCAAGACCGGTGTCGTCCGGGTCGTAGGACCGCGAGCCATCGAAAGTAACCGTGAGAGGGGCACTTCCTTTTTCGGGCGAGACCGATATGTCTGCAACGGGAGCCTTGTTCCCGACGGTTATTCTGACCTCATCCTTCCCCGTCAGTCCTTTATCGTCGGTTACCGTCAGGACCGCTGTGTACGACCGCGGGCTTTGGTACTGGTGGCGTGCGTTTGCTGACCGATCCCAAGAGCCGTCCCCGAACGTCCAGTAGTATGAGACGATGGTGCCATCAGGGTCGTAAGATTGTGAACCGTCAAAATTGACAAGGAGGGGATCCGAGCCGGACGTGGGACTGGCGCGGGCTTCGGCCACGGGAGGAATGTTCTCCAGGCTGATGGTGACCTCGGCGGTCCCGGATGCCCCCTGGTTGTCGATGACCGTCAGCCTTGCGCGATAATCGCCGGAGCGGGTGTAGGTGTGATCCACCGTTGGCCCGGTCGCCGATCCCTTGTCCCCGAAGTCCCACTGATACGAGCTGATAGAACCGTCCTCGTCAGAGGACCGTATGCCGCTGAAATGGACCGTAAGCGGGGTACTGCCGGAGAGGGGGTCGGCATCGATACGCGCCCGGGGAGCAAGGTTCGTGACCGTAAACGTCTCGTCCACCGTGTCAAGCGGTCCGATCGCCCGGACCGTGTAGGTTCCAGGTGCGGTCCCGGCAGGCACGGTGAACGTGGTGGTGAATGAGCCATAGTTTCCGCTCCTGGTCATCGGAACGTTACTGGCGACTGCGATGCCGTTGAACAAGATTGTTGTATAAGGGATTTTGGCACCCAAGAGACTGAACGATCTTCCAGTTGCCGTCACCGGTGTGCCTGCCCTGCCGGAATATGGATAGAGCGAGAGTGTGGGATCATACACCATGACGGTATCGTACGTTGTGCTCGTTATGGGGGGGAGTACATACCAGGTGATGGTCAGGGTTACCCTGTAGGTTCCTGCGAACTTATATTCGTGGACCGGGTTTTGAAGGGTTGAGGTGCCCCCATCTCCGAAGTCCCACCACCAACTATCCCTATTTCCCAATGACGTATCAGTGAAATACACTGTCAACGGGGCCCGGCCCCACCCGGATGATGGATTCATGGTGAAGTCGGCAATCGGGTCCCCGGCCATCGCAGGAGTCACCAGCAGGCCAACCAGAATACCTGCGGCAAGTATCCCCCAGATCAGACCCCAGCCGGATCTCTCCGGATCACTACGGCCCTTCAGATCCGGAAAACGGCCTGAATACTTCTTGTCTTTATGCTTTCCCCCCATACGCACTTCTCCTCGGGGGAGCTTCTCACATCAGCCAGGTTCTCGCAAAAAAATGGAAGAATGCAACGGATTGCCCGCATTCATGCGGATACCCCCGCATGAGCATATCGATCCCCCGGATACAAGGACATGTTTTTTCTTAATTATATATTTTTCCCAGTATATTTCAGCAAGAAATAAATTGCAGGCAAGAACAATCATTCTGCGAAAAGATAACCTTACGCGGACCCTCGTCGCTGGAAAATCCTGGAATTATCTCATCGGACTGCCAGAGAGTTCCTTTCCTTGGCCGGATAATCAACACCGTTCCGGGACACAGCGTCAGGGCGATGAGTGTCGGTAAAATCCCGAGTCTCGCAGGATTGATCGGGGTGCCGCTTGCCGATCATGAATATCCGGGACATTGGGATCATCGGGATCTCTCCCGCGGTGTTCCCCCCTGCCGGGAATATTTTTCTGGTGTACCCGGCCACCGGCCGAGGGAACCGGGCAGGAAACCAACAATCACTTTTAAGCCCTTCATGGAACAGCTTCAACCATGAACATCCTCATCATCTACAAATCCTACCACCGGATGAATACCGAGAAGGTCGCGAAAGCGATGGCCGAGGTTTTGAATGCGACGCTGAAGAAAGCGGAAGATGCCAGGCCGGAGGACCTTGCCGGTTTTGACCTGATCGGGATCGGATCGGGGATCTACGGGGGCAAATACCACCGGCACGTGTTCAAGCTGATCGAGAAGATTCCCCGTCTGGAGAAAGATGTCTTCCTCTTCCACACGGCTGGTGGGCCCGATGAGAAGTATGACCGGCCCATGAAAGAGCTCCTCATCGCGAAGGGTGCCCGGATCGTCGGCGAGTTCCGGTGCCCGGGTCAGGCAGGCTTCCTGGGATTCATCGCTACCAACAAGGGGCATCCTGACGAGCAGGATCTGGAGCAGGCCCGGGCATTTGCAAGGGGGCTGACAGGCGGGTAATTTTTTTCTCCGGTATGAATTTGAAAGCTATCGAAAAACCGAATCATATTCGGGGATTCATGCAAATCCGATATTTCAATGACGCCGGAAGAATTTTTTTTCGATATTCCATTCATAACCGTCATCACTCTGCTCGCTGGGCAATCCGGCATTAAACCATCCAGATCGTGGCAATTCGGGTCTATTCATCAATCAAAATTCACAGAAAAATATTTAAACTAGAAAATAAATTGAATTCTGACCATCGATCAAGGTGGCTCCATGAAATGGGAATTGGCGGTATCACGACCCCTCATGTGACCAAACGTAACCATTTTTCCCATTTCATGATTAACTCATGTCCGATAATTTATTTTTTTTGCAGGAGTCCGGCAACTGCTCATTCCCGCCCGCCACGGTCAGTGATCGGTAATTTAATGCTCTTCCTGATGCGACACCGGAGCTCCCGACAATGATCCGACCTCTCATCTGAAGTATTTCCAAATCATTTTTCTTTCAGTCGCATAGGTACACTATGAGAATTTCATCCTCACGAATGCGGCTTCATGCACCATAATCAGGCCGGCGAAGTATCTTCGCTGTTGGGAATGCCCCTCGAGAAGGGGAGGTGGGCGCTCGTTACCGTAGGCCTGATAATCAACCTCTGCCTCGGGAGTGTCTACTCCTGGAGCGTGTTCGTCGATCCGCTCACCACGTATTTTTCAGTTGATCTCCATCAGACGGTTACTGCAAATGACGTGCTTCTGCCCTATTCGGTAATCCTTGCCGTCTTCGCGGTCACCATGGCCCTGACGGGAAAGTATGTCGAGATCCACGGACCACGGAAGACCACCATCGCCGGGTGTATCCTGACCGGCCTCGGCTGGCTCCTCGCGTCAACGGTCTCATCCACCACCATGCTTTCTGTCATGTACGGGGTGATTGGTGGCATCGGCATCGGGATCGCCTACGGTGCAACGGTCGCGGTGGCAGCCCGTTGGTTCCCTGACCGGAGGGGCCTTGCCATCGGACTGACCGTGTTCGGAGTCGGTTTCTCGGCTTTTATCACCGCAAATCTAGCCGGGTACTTCATTGCCGCCTATGGCGTCATGAACACATTCCGTATCTTCGGGATCGGGATTATCATCATCACCGTTCCCCTGGCACTCCCGTTTACTTTCCCGCCGGCGGGCTGGAAACCTGCAGGATGGAACCCAGCGGGAGAGCGGGAGCAGGTCACCTGCGAGTGCAACAGACGAGAGATGGTCAGGACCCCTGCGTTCTATGGTCTCTGGATGTGTTACTTCATCGCGTGTATCGCGGGGCTGATGGCAGTCTCCATCTCAAAGCCGGTCGGAACGGAAGTAGTGGGGATCGAGGCCGGCCTTGCGACCGTCCTTGTCGGATTCTTTGCTGTCTTTAACGGGGGAGGAAGGCTGGTTCTCGGGGTTCTCACCGACCGGCTCAACCCGGGTAACACGGCAATGATATCGTTTGTCCTGATCGCCCTGGCCTCAGTGGCGATGTGGCAGGTGCCGGTAGCCGGAGTGTATATTATTGCCTTTGCAGTACTCTGGGGATGCCTCGGCGGCTGGCTCGCTGTCGCGCCGACTGCCACGGCGAGTTATTTCGGGACTGGGGATTATCCGCGATGTTACGGGGTGGTCTTCCTCGCATTCGGTGCGGGTGCGATTGCCGGCCCGCAGCTTGCCGGGTTCATCAGGACGACAACAGGGAACTACCTCGGGGTGTTTCCCTGGGTGTTTTTCCTTGCCATCGCAGGCTTCATCATTGCATTCATCTTGATGAAACCCCCGGTAGGTGGAAAATTGTGAGCAGGCAGGTCGGGCAGTACCGGGACAGGGTCACGGGTGGATGGGACTCCAGGATAGTCAGACCTTTATGATCGACGACAGCCATGCATGGGACCCTTCCGTCCTTGGGTGGCTCTCAAAGACCGCGGCCCGGATCCAATTGATTCTCCACCCGTCTGAAAAGGCATCCATGATCTCCCGTTTCGCGATCCTGCGGGGGCCGTATCCCGCAGGCTCAAGATCGCTGAAGGCGAGCATGAAATAGGTCCCGCCCGGTTTCAGGACAACCGACAGGTTCCGGACGAACCGTGGGCGATCGGGATCGGAAAGGGTATGGAAGAAGCCGGAGTCGATGACAGTATCAAAGGTCCTGCCGATCTGGTCGAGGTGAAGGGTATCCTGTACCAGGAATATTGCAGGTTCTTTGAGAGGTATTTTTTGAGGTAGTCGCCCGCGCTCTGGCCCTTCTCCGCGTCCTTCGGCTTCTGCTTTACCTAGTACCAGCCCTTCCCGTCCTTCCGGAGAGAGTAGAGGTAAACGACCTTGCCCTGCACGGTCCGGCTCCAGAGGTAGCTCACCGGAGCAATCACGCTCTTCGAGAAGCTGATGCACTATGAGTCCGTGCTCACGGGAGGAAGCGAAGGCACGACGCCCGTTCCTGACTAATCACGGTAAAAACCATGGACCGGAACCGGCCCCTGGCTCCCCTTTATTTTCGAGACTTTACGGCGCGTGACTGTCCTCCCCCCCTGGAGATAGGAATAAATACCGAGAATCTGGATGTTTTGGTGTGGTGCTGATAGTATCAGCATCAGACATCCAGGAGGAATGTGATGAAAAAACTCATACTCGTGATCATTGCAGCCATACTCATGACCGGGTATGCCATGGCGGATCATGGCATCCCCCCCGTGCCGGAGACGCAGGGGATCGTCACGTCGACCTCGGTGAACCTGTTCGGCAACTTCGCCTCTGCTTCCGAGCTCCAGTGGAGAATTACGGACGACTGGGAGGGATTGCCGGAAATTCCGCCGCTCGGCCTGTTCGAAGCAACCATCTATGAATCGACCTATACCGAGGACACCCAGACCCACGGCGTCGGTCTCATGATGTACGACAAAGAGCTCGATATCGAGACCTCCGGCCAGATCAGCGGCCAGTGGAATATCGAGGCCACCAAGCAGATTTCCTTTGCCGGCGGCAGCGGCTATGTCGTTTCGAGCGACAACATCATGGTCGATGGAGCCGCGAGTCCGTACTTCACGGAAGACCTGGTGATCTGTCCGTTTGCCAGTACGAATGGAGAATTCTTCCCTGCGTACTGCAACCGCGCAGAGGCAGGCAGCACCATCGACATGACCATCGCCAACGTCCGGACCACCACCACCGATCGCTTCGTCATGCCGTCCGGCGACCACCCGGTCGAGCTGAACCATGACATCCGCGTCACCGAGATCATCAGTGATGTGCCCTCCGTCGGGCTGGCATCTGCCTATATGGAAGTCCTGATCCAGGAAGGCAGGGGTGACTGGATTTCAGAGGACAGGGTTCTCTTTACCAGTCTTGACCCGCTCATGGAGAGGATTGAGTTCTTCGAAGAGACCACCGCTGACGGTGCAATTACGAACTTCGTGAAACTCATGCACTACGATTCGGTCCTGACCAGCCCCGGCGGGGATGGCGGGCCAATCCCGGTTGATGTGATATCATAGGAAAAACAGAATCCCGGGGAAATTCCCCGTTTTTTTATTATTTCTCCGCCACCAATTCATTCATCACCGAAAGGACGGACAATCTTTTTTCCGGGGATGAGGTCAGACTCACGCAACCGATAAATCACCATATTTTCGCTTGACTCCCGCATTGACGGTAGCGGTCAGGAAGCCGGATGTAACCTGCTTTTCTACCCGCGGGGACCTGCAATGCACCCGGGGAGCACATGCTGTGCCGATTGCCTTGAGAAAAAACGAACCGCCGGTCCAGTGCGAATATAACCTTTCCCGGTTGATTGTTGAATTCCGGTCATCCTCATAATTTTTATAGGAGAACTGTTCACGTCGCAACGGTATCCATGACGGAAGATTGGAGACATCTGCTCATCGGCCTGATTACGATATCGATTCTGGTACTTCCGTCATCTGCATCCGAAGGGTGCACATGCTCATGCGAAGATTTTGACTGGAGCGATTTTTCCTCGGTTTCCGAAGCCCGGGCATGTTACGACCGATGCAATGCTCCCGTCGCGTACGACAGTAACCTGACGATTGCCGAAAACACCCTGGTGGAAATTCCTCTTCAGGCAGCCGATCCCAATGGCGCTGCGATGACCTACAGGATCAGGTCAGATCCTTCGAACGGCACACTGGGAATCATCACCGGAAATACGGTTGTATATACCCCTCATGAAAACTACACCGGAATGGACTCGTTCAGGTTCGGAGCTCATGCCGGAACATGGGATTCCAATATCGCCACGGTCACGATCACCATCGAGCCGGACAGTTCACCGCAGTTCTCGCACGCATTCTACGGGAATGTGACCATCGATGGTGAACCCTGTCCTGAAAACACAACCATCCTGGCGGTATGCCCCGGCGCCCGTTCGGACACCGCAGAAAATCCCGCGGCTTCCCGGGCGGATGGCTCCTATGGCTCGGCAAACGGCACCGATCGTGACCTTGTAGTGCAGGGATGCATCGAAAACGGCACTCCCCTTGCATTCTACGTCGACGGTGTGCGGGCGGAAGTATGGGAAGTCTCCACCGGCGGCCCATGGCAGTCAGCCTGCCCGTTCAGGGCCGGCGAGGTGACCAACCTCGATATCAGGGCGACGCCGGAGCGTCCTTCTCCCGATGAGGTGTACATCGATGGCATGAGCCTGACCATTTCAAATGCAACGTTTCAATTTTTCACCGATCTCACACTGGAGGGAGATCCATGGATGAAAGCACGGGTTACCCCCGGTATGTTTATCGTCCGGATTTCCGCGACCGGGGTTCACCGGTTCAGCTTCCTGCCGGAGCTTCGCCGGGATGCAACCCTGGGAATCTACGAGAACGGCAGACCGGTAGCGCCGGAAAAAAATGTCTGGTTCGGATGGGATGTCGTTCAGTACCAATATGTTGCCAATGAGACGAGAACATTTGACATCCGGATCTCCGTTGATGAAGAACCCGGAATTTACGATGTCAGGCATATTACCATTTCCACGACACCCCCCGAAAGGGCAGGGCATATACGACCCCTCGAAGGAATTCAGGGTCTTTTCTTCCTTGAAGGAAACACAGGGAATATCCCGCAATAACCCGCGTGCAGATCTCCGGTAACGTGCAGTAAAAACCATTGCCCTTCCTCGATCAGGAAGGTGACCGGTCGCCCTGGATTACCCGGCACGCCTTAGGGGTCTGGACAATTGAAACCGGCCATCGGATCTGCCGGGGCATTCATGAGCGGGCACCTGGAGCAGGGCAGGGGTATATCACGGAAAAAGCCATGGATCTTGTATTTTCGGACCAGTCAACCGTCAGCGGATTGATGTACCGGTTTGACAAGACCCTGAGCTATGAGTCCGGATCGACCCTCTCGTGGATCTGAAGAGATCCGGCAGGCCAGCTTCTTTTTTTTAAGGAAAATCGGGAGCATCCCCGTTTTCCGGCAATAAAAGGGTGAATTGGGAAGAGACGTTAAACAGATCTCGCAGCGAGATACACATCTTCTTCCTTGATCGTCTTTCGTCCCGCGTGCATCGCGAGCTTGGTTGCCTCTTTGGTGAGGTAGGCGATGTAGCGTTCTGCTTCAGCCAAAAGAGCCTCGGCGCCATCATGGCCGACACGCTCCGCTCCACTCTTCTTTGCAATTCGTACAACTGCAGCAATAGGTAAATCTGCCACCTTGATTACCTCAATATAAAAAATAATTTTGATATATTTATATATTTTCACTAAATCGGCCATGTAAATGGTTGAATGTACGAAATTTTTCAGGAGCTGGTGTGATCCGGGACATCGGCTTTTGACAGGATTTCTGGCAAGGTTCAAACCGTATCGGGGATAACAGTACGGTATGGATCGATATGCCTGTACGAAATGCAACGAAGAATTTTTTCTCAAGAACCACTGCAGCTGCTGCGCCCCCCCTCCCGGTCCCCACTTCTGTCCTGAATGCGGGGGGAGACTCCGCCGGATTGCCTCCTCTTATGTTCATTCCGGCTATTTTGACGAGGAATAATGGGAAAATCACTCCCGGGTCTTTTTGAAATCATTCCCGAACCTTGTTCCCGGAAAAAAGGTACTACCCGGCAGTCTCTTCATACGTGATGTACTGGTTTCCATCGCTCAACGTGGCCGGGCGGAATCGGATGTTCTTCACATTGCCGTTCATACACCGGACCCGGAAGGTCCTGACCCGGAGCTCTCCAGGACCCGCCTTTGCAAGGTCCGACTTCCAGGCAGCGACAACCTTCTCGCGGTAAACAGGATCGGGAAACGCTTTGCCAAACCACTCCCGGCCGGTAGGAATATCGGTGAGCGTAAACCCAAACAGGTCGGTGAAGGCCCGGTTGAGGAAACTGTAGCGACCCTCGGCATCGATGATGCTTGCCGGGGCAGAGGAGAGGTTGATGACCTCGCGGAACCGCTGTTCGCTCCGGCGAAGGCGATCTTCCGTCTGCCGGCGGGCGATGGCGATGGAGGCCTGGCGAAGGAAGGATTCGATTGCCCGCCGGTCTTCAAGATCCTCACCCGGGGCAAGGAAGATCCCGACCATGCCGAAGAGCCGGTCCTGCCAGGTCAGGCCGACATGGATAAATTTTCCGATGTTGAACCGGTCCAGAATCGCTTCGCACAGCTCTTCCGGGATCTGCCGGAAGCATATGTCGTAGAAGCTGAAGGGTCCTTTTTCTGACTCAGGGCGGAACACGTGCTCCTGGATGTTGACCACCTCGGTCATCGTCTGATGGTACGGGGCCCCGAAGAGAGCATCATAAGGGAAGGTCAGGCCGACAGGATCCCGCCCAAGGATCTCTATCAGCCCCTCCCGGAACTCACGGTCGAGAATTGCCCGCATGATATACTGCCGGTTGACCTCGTCAAAGGAATTGACGAAGATCCGGGAAACCGGCACCCGTTCAGCGACCCGCATGCCGATATACTGGTAGATATCGGTCTCGAGCGGCAGGTTGACCAGCTCCATGGCTGTCCGGGCCAGGAACTCCATGTTCCGGAGGTAGCGTTTCCGCTCGGTGATCTCCTCGAGTACGAGGGTGCACCCCTTCTCGCCGTCATCGAAGGTGGTGGGGATCACCTGCATCTGGAAGTCATGCTCCTTCCCGTCCCGCAGGTAGGAGAGGTCGGTGAGAATCTGCTCCTGCTCCACTCCATCAATGACCGCTAGCGCTTCCGGGGTCGAAATTACGGAAAGATTCACTTCCCTGAGGGTTTTCCCGACCAGATCTTCCTTTGTCCTCCGGAGGAGGTTGAGGCACTGGTCATTGACCTGGACGATTCTCTGGGACTCGTCAAGCACGATGATGAGGTTCCTGGTAAAGCAGAGGAATGCGGAAAGAGGCACCCGTTGGGCCGGGTAGTAGACTTTAGCCCTCCCGATGGTCCTCAACTCGACCTTGCCGGAAACCTGCAGGATATCCAAATAGTGGGAAACGACATTCCGGCTCACTCCAGTCTTCCTCGACAGATCGGTGATGGTCATCCCCTTGGACTGGAACCTGAGCGCCTTGAGAATCCGTGTTCCAACATCTGGTTCTTGTGCCATATCCTGGGAAAGAAATCTTATTAAAATACCAAAAATCTTCCTGATAGATCGTCGATACCGATAGTGGCAGCAAAAAACCCGGATCGTTTCGGGAGGGAAAAGAATTGTATTCTTTCTCCCTAACCCACGATGAGTAATGATGTCGGACCCCGATCCCCTGCCCGTCGCAAAAAACATCATGCAGGAATTCGCCCGGCAAACCGGTCTTGATCCCCGGACCCCCCTGCCGCAGCGGTACCTCTGGACCGATGCCTTCGCGGTGTGCACCTATCTCACCCTCTTCCAGCAGACGAATGATCCGGGATACCGCGATCTCGCTGTCCGCCTGGTCGATCAGGTACACCACCTCCTCGGCAGGCACCGGACTGACGACCCGCGGAGGGGCTGGATCAGCGGCCTTCCGGACCAGGAGGGGGAGCTGCACCCGACCGTCGGCGGTCTCCGCATCGGGAAGAAGCTGAAGGAACGGATGCCCGGGGAGCCGCTCGATGAACGGCGCGAATGGGATCGGGACGGGCAGTACTACCACTACCTGACCAAGTGGATGCATGCCCTCAGCCGGGTGGCGCGGGTAACCGGAAATCAGGTGTATGCCGTGTGGGCGGTCGAGCTGGCAAAGACTGCTCACGCCCGGTTCACCTACGTTCCGGCCGCAGGCGGGCCGAAACGGATGGTCTGGAAGATGAGCATCGATCTCGCCTATCCCCTCATCCCCTCCATGGGCCTGCACGATCCCCTCGACGGGCTGGTCACCTACGCCGAGCTGCGGGCTACGGCGGAGTCCTATCCCGAAAAACCGCAGATGCCCGCCCTTGACGCCGAGATCGCCGATATGGCCGCGATGTGCCGGGGAAGGGACTGGGTGACGGATGATCCGCTCGGAATCGGGGGACTATTGTTCGACGCGTCACGGATGGTCCGGCTGACGGTGGAGGGAAGGTTTCCCCATCAGGATCTCCTGGGGGAAGTCCTGGATTCAGCCCTCCGGGGAATCCGGGCCGTCGGCAGGAGCAGGCTCCTGCAGGTACCGGCAGCATACCGGCTCGCATTCCGGGAGCTCGGCCTCTCGATCGGTCTGAAAGGTCTCGGGGCGCTGTCCGGACTGATCGAAGAAAATCCCGGGCTGTTTGGAACGAAGAATTCCCTCCGGCACATAGTTGCTGAACTCACAGGGTTTATCCCCCTCGCAGAGCGGATCGAAGAGTTCTGGCTGGATGAAGAGAACCAGAAAGCCGGGATCTGGACCGAACACCGGGAGATCAACCGGGTGATGCTCGCCACCACCCTTGTCCCGGAAGGATTCCTCGCCATCTGAGAGCCGTATCGGGCACCCGACCGGGGGAATGAATCTGCCAGTCCCGAAGACCGGGATGAGCGGAACGATTCGCGGACATCCAGCCGCATCCTTATCCTCCTGCCCGACAACACTCCCGTGATCATGCTCTGGTTGCCCCTCGCCCTGGTCGGTGCCGCCAGCCAGGCCGGCTACAGCCTCACCGTGAAGGTCTTTCTCAGGCATATCCCTCCGTTGTTCCTGGCCGGGTACTCCTTTCTTGCCTCCTCCCTGGTCCTCTTTTCCGTGGTCTTCGCCACCGGCATCCCTCCCCTTGGTCCGGGTCTCGTTCCCGCAGTCGCTGCAACCGTGGCCATCAATACCGTGGCAACAATCCTCCTGTACCGGGCACTTTCCACGACCGATCTCTCCCTCTGCATCCCGATCCTCGCATTCACCCCGGTCTTCCTGATTCTCACCTCGTTCCTCATCCTTGGCGAGATCCCGTCCCTGCCCGGCGGTATCGGCATCATCCTCGTTGCGGCAGGTGCCTTCCTGCTCACGGCGAAGTCCGGGCAGGGGCTGTCCGCCTCACTTCGTGCCCCATTCCTCACCCTCCGGCGGGTTCCGGGGGTCCGGTCCATGTTCTTCGTCGCATTCCTCTACAGTCTTTCGGTGAACTTCGACAAGGAGGTGGTCCTCAATTCAAACCCGATCTTCGGAAGCGCACTGGTCTTCTTCCTGCTGGCCGCAATATTCCTCATTATCGCCGTATCGGCCGGGACACGGTGGCCAAAGGCTGCACCCGGGAATCCGGACCCGGTTTCCCCACCTCACCCATCGGCCCGCATTCTTCTCCCCGGAGCGGTCGGGATACTGCTGGCCATCGAGGCGATCTCGATTAATACCGCCTATACCATGGCTATCGTTCCCTACGTCATCACGATCAAGCGGTTGTCCATCTTCTTTTCCGTGCTCTTCGGGGGCCTCCTTCTCCATGAACAGGACATCCGGGGGCGCATGGCCGGGGCGCTCGTCATGATCGCCGGAGCAGCGGTGATCGGATTATGGGGCTGAACCGGGTGCCGTGCCCGACGGTCCCGGTGACAAATCCTTCCCTCACGCAGGAAGAATTTTTTGAAAATTGAGCGTGAAACCGCTCCTTCTCCTGGAAGATGATCCGTCGTGAGCTGGTACGATCCGCATCTTTATAATTAGGTGAAACCTAACTAATTAAAGATCGGAGCATGAACCAGCAGAAGGAGCACCTGGTTGAATTATTTGATCACCTGCTCGGGGTGAAGAACGAATGTTCCTGCACCATCTTCTCCGAATGCGGTCTACCGGATATGACGGTCAAACAGATCGCCTATCTGAAAACCATCGATGACCAGGGAGACGTCACCTTCAGCAGGCTCGCGGAGATCACCCGCTTCTCGAAACCGACGATCACCGAGATGGTCAATAAATTTGTCAGGATGGAATGCGTGTACCGTGAACGGTCCACCGATGACCGGCGGGTCCTGTTTATCCGCCTGACCGAGAAAGGGCGGCGGATTGCCCGGGCCGACCGCGACGCCCTCCACATGGTGATCGAACGGATGATGGACTCCCTGGACGCCACCGAACAGGATCTCCTCATCAGAATGCTGGAAAAGGCCAGGTAATCCAGTACCGGCCGCATGTGCCGGAAACCTTCACACACCACTATCGAGGTAAGGATGCAATCACCAGACAACCCACAGCACACAATCGTCATACCGCTCTTTGAGACCGTCATATACCCGAGGAGCCGATCAAAATTCAGGGTCGACAGCATGACCGGAGATCTCCTCCTGGCCGGAATGAAGGATTCCGGAACTGTACATGCCGTCGGACTCACTGTTAAAAGCGGCATACCGCCTTCGAACATAACCGCCGAATCGCTCTACTCCGTCGGGAACCTGCTCCGGATCACGCGGGTCCAGCCCACCGATGACGGATACCTGGTCTGCGCAGAGGCAGTCGAGCGGGTCAGGGCACACATTCTCCAGGAGAAGGAGGGACGGTTCTCCGCGGGGTTCTCGCCGGTCCCGGACCTGCAGGATCTCCCCGCCGATCTGCATGCCGGTATCCTCGGGGATGTCAAGGCGGTCGTGGCCGCGATCAGCAGCCAGTTCCCGGGCGCCGAACAGTTCAGCCGTCCTCTCGAGAAGATGGAGACGGTCGACCACGTCATGGCCTTTGTCATGCCGTTCCTCCCGGTGGATCTCTCCATGAAGCAGGGGCTCCTCGAGACGGCCTCGGTCCGGGAGCGCTCCATGGCATTCCTGGAGATGCTCGTTTCGGCGCGGGAGGATATCAGCATCCGGATCGAGATGGCGCGGAAGGTCTCCGAACGGGTGAACAAGTCGAACCGGGAGGCCATGCTCCGGGAGCAGCTCAGGGTGATCCAGGAAGAGCTCAACGAGAGCGACGGCGCATCGGGCGACGGGTACCGGGATCGGATCGAGAACTCGGCGATGCCGGACGAGGTGCGGAAAATTGCCCTTGCCGAGGTAAAAAAACTCGAGTCCGGGGGCAGCCACAACCACGAGAGCTCCATGATCCGGAACTACCTTGACCTCCTGCTCGACCTCCCGTGGGTGACCGAGGAGAAGAAGAGCATCGATATCGGGCAGGCCCGCACCGTGCTCGAACGCCACCACAACGGCCTCGAGAAGGTCAAGGAGCGGATCATCCAGCACCTCGCGGTCATGAAACTCCGGCAGGAGAAACAGGGATCGATCCTCCTGCTGGCAGGGCCGCCGGGCACGGGCAAGACGAGCCTCGGAAAGAGCATCGCCGAAGCGCTCGGGCGGGAGTACGTCAGGATCAGCCTCGGCGGTGTCAGGGACGAGGCCGAGATTCGCGGCCACCGGAGGACCTACATCGGAGCCCTCCCCGGAAGGATCATCCAGGGCATCCGGAAGGCCGGCACGAAGAACCCCGTCTTCATCCTCGACGAGGTCGATAAGCTGGCCGTATCATACTCGGGTGATCCGGCGAGCGCCCTGCTTGAGGTCCTCGATCCCGAACAGAACAGCACGTTCTCCGACCACTACCTGGAAGTCGCCTACGATCTCTCGGATGTCCTGTTCATCGCGACGGCAAACTCGCTCACGACCATCCCGGCGCCGCTGCTCGACCGGATGGAGTTGATCGAGATATCCGGCTACACCCGGAACGAGAAATTCGGCATTGCCCGGGACCACCTGCTCCCCGGGGTCCTCGAAGAGCACGGCCTCGACGCCGACAGGCTCCAGGTTGACGACGGGGCGATAACCAGGATCATCGACACCTACACCCGGGAGGCAGGGGTCCGGCAGCTCAAGAAGCAGCTTGCGAAAATTGCCCGGTACGTTTCCGAGAAGATCGTATCAGGGAAGGCGGAGCTGCCGTTCGTGGTGACCGCGGACTTGCTCACCGCCATCCTCGGCAAGGAGCCGGTCCGGCAGGACGTGGCACGGAAAGAACCGGTCCCCGGTGTCGTCACCGGCCTTGCATGGACCCCGGTCGGCGGAGATATCCTCTTTGTCGAGGGAACATTCATGCCCGGGACCGGCAAGCTCACCCTGACCGGGCAGCTCGGCGACGTGATGAAGGAATCGGCCACGATATCGCTCAGCCTCCTCCGCTCCCGTCTCGGCAATACCGAGAACGGTTTTTCCTTCGGGACGAGCGATATCCATATCCATGTCCCTTCCGGGGCCACCCCGAAAGACGGTCCCTCGGCGGGGGTGACCATCTTCTCGGCGCTCGCCTCCCTGATCACCGGCAGGACCGTCGATCCCCGGCTTGCCATGACCGGGGAGATCACCCTGAGCGGCGCCGTGCTTCCGGTCGGCGGAATCAAGGAAAAAGTCCTCGCCGCTCACCGGGCAGGGATCCGGAAGCTGATCCTCCCGAAGGAGAACGAACGGGACCTGCAGGAGCTGCCCGGGGATGTCCGGAGCGATCTGGTCTTCGTGACGGTGGAGACCGTGGAAGAGGTCCTCAAGGAAGCGCTGGGCATCGAGATCCCGCGGACCTTTCCGCTGCACGGCGGAGCCGGGTACGTCCCCGTCCGGAATGTTTGAGCCACAACCAGGCTGCTCCGTGCGACTAACAGGAACATATCCGGCGTGGACTCGAACCGGGCTGGTTCCTCTTTCTTTTTTTTAGAATGCGAACTGCCTGTCCCGGCAACCAATCACGGAAATAACCCGGCCGGTGATGGTGCAGGCCATGCCAACCCCCACCTGAAGACCGGGTAGACCGGATCACGCCGTTGGCCGGTCCGATCAGAACCCTGCCTGAGGTGCAGGTGATCCTCTCAGGAAACGAGAACCCCGCTCCGGCTTCTGCTCTCCCCCGAAGTGCCGTGATCGGTATCACGGAATGTACCAGGAGCCATCATGGACCTGGCGGGGAAAGGGTGAACCCGGAGGCAACACCGCCGGTATACTCCTCCAGGTATCCGGCACATACCCTGTATGCCGCGATCACCATCTCCCGATCGATGTCCGGCACACCGCAGGTCAGGATGCGGATATTCCGGGTACCGGGGGTCACCTTCGTGGCGTCTGAATCCCGGTAAGGATAGATGGCGATGACCTGGTCCCGGTCGGTGATGATGACCTGGTTCCTGCCGAGCACCACGGGTTTCTTCATCCCGATGCCGAGGAAGAGTTCACCATCGGCAGCAAACCGCATCGTCAACTCACCGGCAAGCGTATCGGCATCGAAGGCAGCAATGGGAATCCCGGAGCTGACCGATGCCAGGTTGTAGGCATCAACGGCGGTATTGATGAGCGGGAGCTTCCGCCCGGAAAGCACCCTCCGCACCAGGGCTTCGGATGCCGGCCGGGTCTTGGTGGGATCGACCCCCACCCGCCAGAAGAAATCCCGGTATGCCCGGAACAGCGGCTCGTCCTTGACCTGGTCAAGGGTGTACCGGGAGAGGATATCCTGGATGATCTCCCGTTTCAGGGCCTCGAGCCCGGGACTTTCCTGCTCGATACGGACTGACCGGACAACACCTTCGGCCACACAGATCCCCGGGAATGCGGCCAGGACCTCCTGCCTGAACTCCATGAATAGTATTCGTACTTCGTGGTGAACTACTTCAGTTTTATCGTGCATGCGCCGCCATGGGTCCGGCTGGTCATGCCCTTCTGAACCGGGCCACCAGGCGCCGACGCCGGTGAACAGTGGCCATAATGACCGGAATCAGTGCATAACACCACATGCTTGCGTCCGTATTCACGAATGACACGCAGATGGCAAGCAGGGTTACCGCCGGGATAACGCACGATCGTTCCAGACCCGTCCATCCCGGGTTGGGAAAACCGGGATTCAGTTCCCCGTAGTGCCGGACGATATAGTATCCCATCCCGGAGAGGAGGAGGCTTGCGGCAAGGAGGTTGCCGTGGAAGAGGAGCACCGCCACCAGGACACCGGTATAATCCCCGGAGACGGCGGTGGTGAAGGGAATCAGGACGATGAAGAAGAGGAGCAGGATGTTGATGCCGATGAGACGGTCATTGAAATAACGCACTCTCCTGACGATGCGGTGGTGGGAGAACCAGAACGACGCGATGATGAAGAAGGCGATACCGAAGATCAGAAATTCTCCCCACATGCCGGCAAGGATGCCGGGCAGGAGCTCCTGGGCATCCTGTTCCGGTATCGGGGGTATGATCAGGCTGATCACCAGCAGGGTCATGGCAAAGGCGAATATCCCGTCGCTGAGCGCCTCGGTTCGTGACTTCTCCACGGTCTCGGCCGGGGAAGGGTTCTCGTCCGCCATTCTATCCTGAGCTGGGATGCCGGCCTATTTTAAACCTGAAGGTTGGCAGGTTCCGGTTCGATCATCGATCGGGGACGATCGCATCCGGTCATGATTCCGACCATGGAATTCCTGAAACGTGCATGAAGGCATGGCCGGATTCCGCAACGGATCCGGGATTGGACCGGGGGCCGGGGGGATCGCCCGAAAAGGAGATGATCAGTCCAGCAGCTGCTCATCGATCTCCATGAGCTCGATATTCAGCAGCTGCATGTTTCCCTGGGACATGACCGGTCCGGCATGCCTGGCGACGGCAGCCCGGTAGCGTTCGGCAAGAAGCACTTTCTTCTGCTTCTCCTCCTCGCTTTCCCTGCTCCTGATAAAAGCGGTCAGGATTGCTTTCCCCCCGATTCCGGCGGCAATGCCGATCACCACGAAGGTCAGCTGCGATCCCGGGGGGTTCAGTGCGTAGACCACGACCGCGGCCACACCCCCGACCATCACATCTGCCAGGAACCCGAAATTGATCATGGTCAGTTTGTCGTTATCGTATACCTTGAAGGGAAACGAGAGCCCCTTATCCATCAGCAGGGCAAAAATGACCCCCCCGACAGCACCAAGGACCAGAATCCCGGTAAAATCACGGATATAACTTCCGAAAAGCGGCATGACAGCGAGCATGAGTGTTCACGTACCTTTCTCCTGATCAGGAATCCGATTTGATAAGTGTTTCTGATGGTTCAGGAGCAAACGGTCGGCATGGTGTCAGGGAACCCCTGGCCCGGAAAGCAGGGATGTCGGAACTTGCCCCGGGCCAGACCTCAGTTCCGACCCGTTCCCTTTTTACTTCCTCTCGACCCTATCATCACTCATGGCCGCAACCTCTTCGTCCCCGCTCCGGGCAAAAGACGAGGCAAAGTCCATGGTGAAGGACTTCCTTCAGGCAGTGGGAGTTGAATTCGTCAGCGAATTTGATGAGCATGAGACCTGGGGATTCTGGGTGAAGTTCGGTGAATTTCCCATTCTTATTGAAAATCCGAAAGGAATGATGTATGTTGTCGTTGCATTCCAGATCACGCTTTCCGACAGTTCTGCGATCGCGATACTGAACGAATTCTATGCAAAGCAGGACAACCAGGCTATCTTCGAACTGACCCGGATATTTACCTCGCCGCACACCGGTTTTACCCGGATCATCGAGCGTGGACAGGTCATCGGTTTTACGATCATGAAAAACGTGTACCCGTACCATCCAGGTTTCACCGTCAGGGATATGGACGAGGCGCTCCAGGCGGTGGTGAGCGTTGGTGATACGGGCATCGCATATTTGAAAGCCCTGATAGGCACCACGAAATTCGATCATACCCCGCAACGGCCGGTGACTGAACCGGGACCGATGTTTGAATGACCTGTCCGGTCAGTTTCCGTGCATCGTACCGTACTGCCCGGTACCGGTACAGCACATGGAGTGCAGATACCCTTATCCACTCCGTCCCCTCATTTCTATCCGATAGTCCATGAAGAGCGAACAGTTCCCCCTGGATACACCTTTCAAACCTTCCCGGGCGATCATCACCTGGTTTACCACGAATTACGTCCTCCTGATGGCGTTCATCATCGTGGTCATCCTCCTCCCCCTGGTCTACTACGGAGAGATTTCATGGGATTCCTTCAATCTGGTGCTCGTGATCATCGCCATCTCCATCGTCCTCTTCGCCATCTGGGCGAGGCTTTACTACGACAGCATGTGGTACGAGCTCCACGATGACGAGATGCGCTGGAAGCGCGGGGTCATCTTCCGGAGGACCGGGATCGTACCTTACAACCGGGTCACCAACATCGACGTAAAGCAGGGACCGGTGATGCGGCCGCTCTCCATCTCCACGGTCTCCATCCAGACCGCCGGGTACTCGGGCAAGGGGGTGCCGGAGATCAGCATCGAGGGGATCGTGCATGCCGAGGAACTCCGGGAACTGCTCAGGACCATGGTGCGGGTCTGCAGCGGCGGGGACGGGACCGGCAGCGGGGGAACGGTCGCGCCGCAGGCCATGAAACCGGCCGACCTGCAGGAGGTGCTCGTGGAGATGAGGGCGATCCGGGCGTTGCTGGAGGAAAAGCTGTAGTATCCATTTCCAGGGATAACTCCGAAAATTCCCGAACCCAACACCAAATTTAAATTATTGCAACCTGATATCCCAGGCATGAAGTACAGGTCACCTGGGATCGTCGCCCTGGTATCATTGGCCTTCCTTACCCTCCTTCTCGCCGGCTGCATCGGGCCGGGCCAGCCGGTATCACCCGCTGGAGAGGAGACACCCGCTCCCCCGGCCGGCCAGGAAACGCCGGTCATCCCCGGTGCACCCGCTCCGGCCCCGATCTCCGCCACCGAAGAGAGTGTCGTCGCGGCCAATAACCGGTTTGCCTTTGATTTGTACAGGCAACTGGCAGGAGAGGAAGAGGAAAACATCTTCGTCTCACCGTTCAGCATCTCATCGGCCCTCGCTGTCACGTATGAAGGGGCCCGGGGGACGACTGCCGGAGAGATCCGGGAGGTGCTCCACTTCCCGGACGACATCACCGTGATGCGGGAAGAATACGCGGAGATCATAGCCGGGATCACGAGCCGGTCGTCCGCCTCCACCCTCCGGACAGCAAATGCTCTCTGGGCGGAGCAGTCGTACTCCTTCCTGCCGGAATATATCACAACTGCTGGCCGCTTCTACTCGGCAGAGATCACCAATCTCGACTTCATCGGCAAACCCGATCAGTCGCGGCTCACCATCAACGCGTGGGTGGAAGAAGAGACCGGGGACAGGATCAGGGATCTTCTGCCGCCGGGATCAATCGATCCCCGGACCCGGCTGGTGATCACCAACGCCATCTATTTCAAGGGGACCTGGGTGAAGCAGTTCGACGAGAAAGATACCACCGATCAGGATTTCCGGACCGGCGGAGGCGGGACAGTGCAGGTTCCCATGATGAGGCGTGGTGACAAGGATGCTGTCTACGGGTATGCGGAGACCGACATTCTCCAGGTTCTGTCGATGCCCTACGAATCAGACCACGGCAAGGAACTGTCGATGCTGGTCATCCTTCCGAAGAATGACGATCTGAAAGCAGTTGAGGAGTTTATCGATGCCGAATCGCTGTCGGATATACGAAAGAACCTCACTTCCCGACAGGTTATCGTGTATTTCCCGAAGTTTTCCCTGGAGAGGAAGTATTTCCTGCCTGACACGCTCTCGGCGATGGGGATGCCGACGGCATTTTCCCGTGCGGCCGACTTCTCGGGAATGGACGGTTCGGGGAACCTGTTCATCGACGATATTATCCACCAGGCATGGGTAGCGGTGGACGAAGAGGGAACCGAGGCTGCAGCGGCAACAACCGCCGTAGTCGGTCTGATATCGTCGAACATGCCGGAGGCAGTCCCGGTGTTCCGGGCCGATCACCCGTTCATCTTCCTCATCCAGGACGACGAGACCGGGAATATCCTGTTCATGGGACGGGTGGCCGATCCGGCGGCGGGCTGATCTCCTCCGGATGAGCGGCAGGGTGGGAAGGCCGTATGAGGATGAAGACCACCAGGGAATTGGCGAAAAGGATCCTCTCAACCTCTTTACCGGGGTTATGAACCGTGCCCGATCGGTATTTCCTGCCATCACCAGCAATAAACCGGAAAAAAGCCCGGTTATGGGCGATTCCCGGTCGTTGGGAGCGACTGGAGCTTCACACACCGATTCCGAGAGCGGCAGAGACCTCGTTGAGTGCTTCCTTCTCCGGTTCGCTGACGGCCACCCCGTGTTCCTTTGCGGCCTCGGCCACCTTCAGGCCGATGGCCAGTACCCAGTTCTTGTAGGCCAGGGCTTCTTCAGGTGAGACCTTTGACAGCGCTGCGGCGGCAGCCCGGCAGGACTCAAGCGTCTTTGTCCGGTAACCTGCCTGATCGTGTTTCCACCGGTTCTGCTGCTCCTTGATCAGATTCTTTGATTTATCCTGCAGCTCGGCTATGAGGAGGCCGACAAGTGCGCTTCCGCTCTTTGCAGCGAGACGTGACGGTTCCTGGATCATGGCTTTCGTCTCACCCCATGCTCCCATAACCGACGGTGCGGCAACCATCACCGTCATGGAAACCGCATAGGGGAGGTTCAGCAGGTTATCCCATTCTTCGGTGGTAAAATTCTCCTTCATATAATCCAGTACCTGGGTTTGCAGAAGAATAAAGGGATTCCATACCCGCCGCCCATGGGAACTGACGGAAAAGACACCGGGTAATGCCGCCGGGTGCAGGGCATGTCATTGATATGCTCCCCGGATGCATAGAGAATCAGTACCGGGGATGATGCGGTGAGCGGAGAGCAGGAGGCTGCCTGGCAGGGGCTGTCCGGGGACGAGGTGCTGGAACGGCTGCACTCCTCCCGGTCCGGACTCACCTCCGATGAAGCAGAACGACGTCTTGGAATCTACGGTCCGAATACCCTGACTGAGGAAGAGAAGGCCTCACGCCTCCGGATCTTCCTCCGCCAGTTCAGGAGCGTGCTCATCTTTATCCTCCTCGTCGCCTCGGCCATCTCTCTTGCCGTCGGAGAGTACATCGATTTCCTCGCCATCCTGGTCATCCTGATCTTCAATGCCATTCTCGGTTTTGTCCAGGAGTGGCAGGCCGAGCGGGCCATCGAAGCCCTGAAGCAGATGCTCGGGCTCCGGACCATGGTCCTCCGGGAAGGCCGGGAGACCGAGATCGAGGCCGCCCGGGTTGTTCCCGGGGACATCGTGGTGCTCGGGGCCGGATCAAGGGTGCCTGCCGACATGATCGTGCTCGAATCGGCGACACTCCTTGCCGACGAAGCGCCCCTGACCGGTGAATCAATCCCGAGGGAGAAGGCGCCCGGGGTCTGCCCGCCGGGTATCCCGAAGACCGAATGTGCAAACCTCCTCTTCATGGGAACTTCCGTGGTGAACGGCCACGGGAAGGGGGTGGTGATCACCACGGGAATGGCGACCGAGTTCGGCAGGATCGCCGGGCTGACCCAGACCATCGGGATGGAACAGACCCCGCTTGCCCGGCGGATGGACGTGCTCGGCAGGCAGCTTGGCCTCCTGACGGTGGGGATCGCGGCGCTGGTGGTGATCATCGGTATCCTTCAGATGCGGGATCTCCTGGAAATGTTCCTCATCGGCGTGACACTCGCCGTGGCCGTCATCCCGGAAGGTCTCCCTGCGGTGGTGACCCTGACCCTTGCCATCGGGGTCAAGCAACTCTACCGGAACCACTGCCTGGTCCGCCATCTCGCTGCATCTGAGACGCTGGGATCGGTCTCCATGATCTGCACCGACAAGACCGGGACGCTGACCCGGAACGAGATGATGGTCCAGAAGATCGCCACTCCCGGGATGAGGTACGAGGTTTCGGGGTCCGGGTATACCCCGGAAGGGGAGTTTTTTTACGAGGATGAAGCCGTGGATCCCACGCTCCATCCCGACCTCACCGACGTTCTCTCCGCAGCATACCGTGCGAGCACTGCCCGGCTGGTGATGCAGGGAGGGGACCCGACCGTCATCGGCTCGCCGACCGAAGCGGCCCTGGTGGTGGCGGCACACAAGGCGGGGATTCCCCCCGTAAAAATCCCGCCGGTCCAGGAATTCTCCTTCGACTCCACCCGGAAGCGGATGACCGTGATCTACCAGGAAACCGGGGGGGCGGTCGCCTATGTGAAAGGCGCCCCGGAAGTCATCCTCCCGCGGTCCGGCCGGCTGCGGATTGGCGGGCACGACGAACCGCTCACCGATGAGCGGCGGACCGAGCTCACCGCGACCTATGAATCCCTGGCACAGGGCGGCCTCCGGGTGCTTGCCGTGGCATACCGCCTGGTTCCCGCGGACCTGGAACGGACGCCCGATACGATCGAGCGGGATCTTGTCTTCCTCGGCTTTGCCGGAATTATCGATCCGCCCCGCCCCGAGGCAAAAGATGCGCTCCGGCTCTGCCGTACCGCCGGAATCGGCGTGATCATGATCACCGGGGATTCTGCACTGACCGCCCGGGCGGTTGCCGGTTCAGTCGGCCTGGAGAGCACCGAGGTTCTTACCGGGAAGGATCTCGATGAAATGTCGGATGATGAACTTGGCAGAGCCCTCCGCACCACCAGGATTCTCGCCCGGACCACCCCTGCCCATAAGGTCAGGGTGATCGAGGTGCTCAACAGGAACGGCCACAGCGTCGCCATGACCGGCGACGGGGTGAATGATGCTCCGGCACTCAAAAGAGCCCAGATCGGGATCGCCATGGGAATCAAGGGGACGGATGTGGCCCGGGAGGCAAGCGACATGGTGCTGGTGGATGACAACTTCGCCAGCATCGTGGCAGGCGTGAAGGAAGGGAGGCGTGAGTATGACAATATCTCGAAGTTCACCACGTACCTCCTCTCTTCGAATGTCGGGGAGGTCATCGCAATCACCGGTGCGCTGGTCATGAACCTCCCCCTGATCCTCCTCCCGGTCCAGATCCTCTGGATCAACCTCATCACCGACGGCATATCAGCGATCGCCCTCGGGGTCGAGCCGGCAGAGAAGGATATCATGGAGCAGAAGCCCCGCGATCCCGGCGCCCCGCTCCTCTCCCGGGGAGCGACCACCGCGATCTTCCTCAGGGGTATCTTTGCCGGTGCCGCTACCATCTTCCTCTTCGTCTGGTCCCTTCCTGCCGGACTCGGGCAGGCACAGACCATGGCCTTCGCCGGGCTCGTGATCTTCGAACTCCTGAATGTCCTGAATTTCAGGTCCTTCCGCTATCCGCTGGCGCGGATCGGGCTGTTCTCCAACCGGTACCTGGTCCCGGCGATCCTTTTTTCCGTGACGGCACTCCTCCTGATCGTCTACCTGCCGGCACTCCAGGTGCTGACCGGGACGACTGCGCTCGCCGCTGCCGACTGGGTGTTCATCATCCTGCTCGGCCTTCCCCCGCTCGTCGTGGGGGAGATCTACAAGGCGGTGACAAGCAGACCCGTGCCAGCTGGTTCACCAGCCGATGGTTAAGGAAAAAAAGAATCAGGTTCTTTTCAACAACCCAAGGAAGGCAAGAACAAGCCCGGCAAGGATGATTCCGGTCCCCAGGGGAATACCGGTGGGAGCTGGAGGTGCCACCTCTCCGCAATCAGGATCATTGGGATTCTGCGAGCAGAAGGATGATACGGTGCCGGAGATATCTGCGGAAGATACCAGCGTGGTGCCGTCCCGGTCGTAGATCCTCACTTCTTGGGCATCGGAACTGAAGGGAAGGATGACAGTGAATTCCACTTCATCGAGGATATCCGCGCCGTCCTCGTGATAGAGAATACGGGGATCGCCGATTCCGTAGGACCCGAGTGATGCACCCTGGGTGCCGAGGAGATTTACCATGAAGTCATTGTTTCCGACGTTATTGGGTGCATACCCGTATACAACCCGGGAATTCACATAGCTCACCGTTCCATCTTTCATGACATACGTGACAATGATGGCCTTCGTCATGTCCTGCTGGGGTTGGGCTGTCGCAGGGGCAAGCATGACCATGACGAGCATTCCCGCCCAGAACCAATTGGCGCATTTCATTTCTTCCACCTCCTATGAGAACAGGGATAATACCGCATTCACCCTCCGTGCACAGGCCGGTTCATACTGGCACATTGCATCCGCACCGCCGCATGCCAGGCAACAATTGTCTCCACAGTTCTGGGAGCACCGCATCACGCACCGGTCGGGATCGATCTTCCAGAACCCGGAACCGCAGTTGCCGCTTCCGGCCGTGCAGAACGGGTCGCAATCATCAGGGTCCCATCCTTCTGCAACCGCATCATCCCTACAGGCGGTCTCATTCACCCAGATATTGGGATTCGGGTCATTCTGACTGTAGTGACTGTCGCAGCAATACTCATCCTTCAGACCGAAGAGGGCATGGCCGCTCTCATGAACGAAAGTCCGGTAACTGGTGGGTTCCGAGCAGAACAGGCTCCGCCCGCACTTGGTACCAGACCAGTCCCGGAGGTTGTCAGTGTGCAGAACAGCGATAGAGTCGGCAAAGGTGGTGGCATCCTGGAAATCACCGCAGCCTCCGAGGGGCGGCGTGAATCCGCATGCCGGATACGCGGTGACATCCGCCTCGTCATCGAGGTAGTAGAAGTTGAACTTCCCCCGGTTGCCGGAGAACGCGTCATTCTGGTAGTAACCGTTCTCAATGACATCCCAGATATCTTCGACGAATGCGTCGAGATCACCACCATACGACGTATCAGGAACGAAAATCACGTCAATTTTCTGGGCGGGATTCCCGTTCACCTGGAGCGGGATGACATGGTCGCCGCACCATCTGCAGGTCGGCCACACTACGGTTTCAAATGCCGATCGTTCATTTCCTCCACCGTCGCAAACCCGGGCGGTAATCTCTGCGCGGACAAGGTTATCATCGGTGATATCGAAGTGGCTTGTCCACGGCGGCCGGTCGCCTGCATGGTACGCATACCCCAGCATCGGGGTCAGTTCTATCCAGTCAATACTCCGGCGGGTGCCGTCGGAATAGATAAGATCGTACCTGGCTGCCATGTAGGTGATGGATACGTCATCACGGGCATCGATGTAAATACGAACGTCTTCATTAATTCCGGGGGTGGCCGGGTTTGGATTAATGGAGACCTCCGGTATGTTTGCGTCATCGGGAAGATAGGTAAAATCCTGGCCGGTTACACTGTCCCCGGTCATGTGCACCACATTCTCTCCCGAAAACGATCCCGTCCACGGACAGACATCGGAATAGGGCTGGTAGATCGGTTCGATCTGGTAGTTCCCGTCACAATTCGCCATTGCTGCATAGGAGTAGTGTGATACCAGATCTCCGCTGAACACCGGTGTGACCGAGGTAAGGGTGACACCTCCGGTATCGAGGTTTGTCAGCTGAATCTTCAGTGACTCCGGGTTATGGTAAAACCGGTATATATTGCCGGAAATTGTGCAAAACCGCGCGGTTACTGCAGCCATGGGAAGCGTGGGGGTTGGTGTCGCAACCGTTCGCATGGCCGTTCGTTCAATGGTGTATACCGGCTGGGGAGCCATTGTTACTGATGGTATGATGGTTGCTCGTGGTACTTCTTGAATCGGTGACGTAGTTACCGGTTTCTGGTAGCAGTAGAGCGGGTTCTGGGCCTTGTCATACCCGCAGAGTATCTGTTTTCCTCCGCATAGCAGGTATGCGGACTGCTTTGCCGTATCGGAATCCATACAGCTGCATCCGGATGGACATTGGACCGGTGCAGCGGTTACCACCACAGTCGGAGTCGGGGTCGGTTTTGTCGTAGCTGTGGTCACCGGTTTCTGATAACAGTAGAGCGGGTTCTGGGCCTTGTCATACCCGCAGAGTATCTGTTTTCCCCCGCACAACGTGTATCCCATCTTCTTGGCGTCGGATGGGAGCATGCAGCTGCAGGTCGATGGACACTGGGTCTGGGCCAGAACAGCCGGCATGACACAGAACAAGGCCACCAGCACGATGAGAATGAGCAATGATAAATTACGTGTCAATGATAATCCCCTCCCGGGTTATGTGGAAATGAACAAACAGGAATATAAACGTATGGCGGGGAGCCGGTACCCGGTGGATCCTGACCATGAAAAAAGTATCCTCCGTGAAGAATACGTCCTGGAGGTGAAGACCGATGCCCTACTTTGAGGAAACACAGGCCGGTGATCTCCGAAAAGCATTCGAGGCGATCGTGCGGTCCTGGCCGGCGGTCACCATGAAGAAGATGTTCGGCGCCCCTTCGTATTCCACCGGTGGAACGCTGTTTGCGATCGTGGTAACCGGCGGCATCGTCCTGACCCGGCTCGGTGAGCAGGAGAAGACCTCCCTGCTCGCCGATCCCGCTGCGGGGTATTTCA
>JAAEET010000017.1 GCA_013415565.1 Methanomicrobiales archaeon | reverse complement strand
ATTCTCACCGGAGAGAGCAGGGTTGATGCCTCCCTCCATACCCCGGACCCACGGAACCTGTGGGGCGACATCAGGGACCTTCTCGTAGCACAGGATGAACCGTTTGGTTCCCTTTCCATCTATGCCCAGTACGAGGTGATGCGGATCGCCAGCCGCCAGGTGAAGGTGGTACTGGACGGGCAGGGCGCGGATGAATTGCTCGGCGGCTACATTGCCTACCAGATTCCCTACCTCATTGGTCTCCTTCGGGAAGGGCGCTTGGCGAGTTTCCTTGGCGAACTTTCCGGAACACTCCGGCATCATCGTGGTTTTTTCCAGGCGGCTGCTGGACAGGAGAGGATCCGGAAGAAACGACAGAGCCTCTTTAAAGGCCGGTTTGAGCCGGTATCGCGGTATGCCGGGTCGCTCAATGCTGTACTTAAGAACGAACTCCTGGCGACAAACCTCCCGGTCATGCTGCACTGGGAGGACCGGAACTCGATGGCCTTCTCCATTGAGGCCAGGGTGCCCTTCCTCGACTACCTTCTGGTGGAGTACACCGCATCGCTTCCCCTTAGCCAGAAAATCCGGGCAGGCATCACCAAATACGTGCTCAGATCGGCAGTCCGGGGACTCGTTCCCGATACCATCCGGTGCAGGAAGGACAAGATGGGCTTTATCACGCCCGAAGAGGTGTGGATGAAGACCGTGCTCTCCCCCTTTATCCCGGAACTCCTGGCATCGCCACGTTTCGCTTCCCGGCCATACTGGGACGCTGATGTCGTTCGGCGAGAATATGAGGATTATCTGGCCGGAAAAACGATATATTCGCCAGAATTCTGGCGCATTGTATGCACAGAACTCTGGCTCCAGGAGTTCTTCGATAAAAGATACTCATGACTTTTTGGACGTACTTTCCCAAATAACCGTTTCCCTGCCGAGATTGAGGAGACCCCTGAGAAGATAGTACTGGGTAAGGATGAAAACCGAGATTATGTTCTTTCCCGAACCGATGAAACCGAGGATAACAATTGCCAGCAGCGCCGCTGCCAGGAGCGATTGGAGTGCAATTCCTGCCAGAACAAGGACAACGCCGGAGACGAAGAGAGCAGGGGAAACAACATTAATCCATATCCGCAGGGGGTAGAAAACACGGGAGAACGTACGGTTCTGCTCCAGGAGGTCGAGGTTTGCGAGGGTTGCCTCGATGAGTCTTTTTGCCCGACGGATTTTCTGTTGTGACTGGGACTTCTGCTGTTCCGGAATATCCTCATATACCAGGGCAGTGATCTCATAGACCGCTCGCTTACCGTTTCGGATGACCTCAAATGCGGTGTTCGCATCATCAGATCCCTTGCGTTCTCTGATCCTTGTAACAGCCCCCTTTTTAAAGGCTACCAGGCCACCGTTAAAATTGAAGGTCGAATCAACAGCGCTCTCCCACCGACACATCAAACCATAATAGTCCCGATATGCCCGTTCCCGCTTCACTGTTGTTCCTGCATTATCCCGTATCAGCGGCCGCATATCTGCACAGACCGCACCGATTTCAGGATCGGAGAGCAGCCGGGAAACAACGATTCCTACTGCACCTGGCTCAAAAAAAACATCCGCACCGGTGGTGACCATCACATCCGCATGTGCCTCGCGGATCCCCCGGTTGAACGAACGGTTCGTCCCCTGCCGCTCCTTGTTGGTGAGCACGACCCCGGTGATACCGTGCCCTTCAAGGGCTGATTCAGCCCGTTCCCGGGTATGGTCGGTGGACGCGTCATCGATGATGATAACCTCATACCGATCGGAAGGGTACTCTGATTGTGCAATATTCCTGATCCTCTCCGGGATTATCGCCTCCTCGTTGTAGGCAGGAATGATAATACTGATGAACGGGAGTGCATGAAGGAGCGGTACGGGATCAGGCCTCCTCCCGAACGTGATTCCGGCCAGGTAGACCAGGTAGGGGAAAGCAGCCCCAAAGAGAATGACCGTTCCGATCAGGAGTGTCATGGGCAGAAAGGAAGGTTATTTCCCATCATCTTGAAGGTTGGCTGCATCACTCCACCGTCACGCTCTTTGCGAGGTTCCGGGGCCGGTCGATATCCTTCCCCAGCGCATCTGCGGTATGGTAGGCCAGGAGCTGGAGGATCACGCTTGCCGACAGCAATCCCGAGACGGTGTCGGCGGAGGGCAGCGGGATGAACACATCGGCGATCTCCTGCAGGTCCCGGTCATCCTTTTCCCCGAGAAGGATCAGGGGGGTTCCCCGTGCCTTCATTTCACGGATGTTCGAGGCCATGACACCATAGGTCTCCCCGGGAGCACAAACGGCGACCACCGGTGTTTCCGGCGAGAGAAGGGCGAAGGGGCCGTGCTTGATCTCCCCGGCCGCGTAGCCTTCGGCATGGATGTAGGAGATCTCCTTCATCTTGAGCGCCCCTTCGAGGGCCACGGGGTAGAAGGCGCCCCGTCCTACGAAGAAGATATCCTTCGCCTGACTGCAGCAGGCGACTGCCGGACCGAGGTCGAGCAGGAGGGCCTCCTCGATTGCGCGGTGCGCGGAATCGAGATGGTGAGCCCAGGCTCCCTGTTTCATAATATCGACGAGGTGGAAAAAGACCGCGAGCTCGGCAATGAACGACTTGGTTGCCGCCACGCTGATCTCCGGTCCTGCATGCATCAGGAGAGAGGCATCCGCGATCCGGGTGAGGGAACTTCCGACCACGTTCACGATCGCGAGGGTCGGACACCCGCGGAGCCGGGCCAGCTCGAGGGCCATCAGGGTATCGGCGGTCTCACCGGACTGGGAGATGCCGATCACCAGGCCCTCCAGGGGCGGGGGAAAGTACCGGAACTCGGATGCAAGCTCGACCCGGGCAGCGACCCGGCACTGTTCTTCGAGAAGATACTTGAATATGAGCGCGGCATGGTAGGATGTCCCGCAGGCCACGATCGTCACCATACCTGCCTCCCTGATGATCCCGGGGAGTTCTTCTTTTCTCAGGGCACGGACCGCATCGGAAAATACCGCCGGCTGATCGAAGATCTCCTTGAGCATGAAATGGCGGAACCCTCCCTTCCTGACATCCTCAGACGACCACCGGACAATCTCTTCGTTCCGCCGGACCCTGCTCCCCTTCTGGTAGATTTCAACCGCCGCAGGGGTCAGGCACGCAACGTCGCCGTCCTCGAGCACGATCATCCGCCGGGTATATTCGAGGATCGGGGTCATATCCGATGCTGCAAACATGGCCTCATCCCCGATCCCCACCACGAGCGGGCTGCGGCTCCGGGCTGCGACAATCCGCGGATCTGCTTCGGCAAGGACCAGGATGGCGTAGGAGCCGTCGATAAGCGGGAGAACGGCCTGGACCGCTGCCAGGAGATCTCCTTTATAGACCTCTTCGAGAAGATGGGCGATGATCTCGGTGTCGGTATCGGAAGAGAACCGGTGGCCGCGATCCACGAGCCCTCTCTTCAGCAGGGCATAATTTTCAATGATTCCATTGTGGACGACGGCAATCTTCCCCGTGCAATCCCGGTGGGGATGGGCATTTTTGTCATCGGGTATACCGTGGGTCGCCCACCGGGTATGGCCGATGGCGGCCGTTCCGGCCAGGTTCTTGATATCAAAACCCTCCTCCGGGATACGACCCTGCTTTTTTCCGACCTGGATAGATTCACCACGGGCTGCAATCCCGAAAGAATCGTAGCCGCGGTACTCAAGCTTCCGGAGACCCTCGAGAACAATGGCAGCGGCCTGGGAACCGCCCGTGTACCCGAAAATGCCGCACACCTAGACCACCATCACCCCGTCCTGGAAGGCGTCGGGTCCTGTTATCATCTTTCCGCCCCGGATCCGCACATCGTTGCCAACCAGGGCCCCCTGGAAGATGCAAAGCGGATCTACCCGCACCCGGTCTCCGGCAACGCACCCGAACCTGCCCCGCATCAGGGTTCCCTCGATCTCCACCAGAGGGATCCCGGGTTCAACGGTGGTATGGTCGCCGAACGATGATCCTTCTCCGATGATCGCCTCCGTCACCCGGGAATGCGATCCGATTGCCGTGTCGTCCATCAGCAGGGCCTGGTCGAGGAGTGTGAAGGGTTCGACCCTGACCCGGTTCCCCATACTTACGAACGGACCGATCCTGCAGTGGGATCCGATCTCGGCATCGTTTCCGATGATTGCCGGGCCGGTAATGAGGGTGAAGGGGCCGATCGTCGCTCCTGTTCCGATTCTGACCGGGCCGCGGATAACCACCGTCCTGTCGATCGATCCCGATTTTATTGGGGAAATGTCCCGGAGCACCTTCCTGTTCAGGCCGAGGAGATCCCAGGGATAAACGGCATCATGCCATTCCCCGGCCTGTACTACCCCAAGATGTCCCCCGTCAGCAAGCATCCCGTTGATCGCGTCGGTTAGGGTATTCACCGTGAGATAGTGGAGGAAATCAGGCGTGAGATGGTAGATCCCGGTGGACACGGTGAAAGAGGGGGCATGCTCCGGTTTCTCGATAATGCAGCTCACCCCTTCCCGATCAACCATGACCACGCCGAAATTGGAGGGGTAGGGATGATCCTTGACGAGAACACTGTTCTGCACCGCCATGATGCGTGAGATAGACGGCGCATCGATGATATTGTCCCCCGGCAGGACCAGAAAGTCTTCCGTGATTTGGGGTGCCGCACACCGGAGGGCGTCACCCGTCCCGAGCTGTTTCTTCTGCTCGACGACTTCGATCGGGGCATCGCACCGGTTGAGATGGCGTATCACGTGCTCTTTCCGGTACCCGACAACGGCGATGATGTCCCGGATCCCGCATTCGAGCAGGGCCTGGATCGGGTAATCGATAATCGGGTTGTTCGCAACGGGAATAAGCGCTTTGGGACGGTTCTTTGTGAGCGGTCGCAGCCGCCTGCCTTCTCCAGCCGCAAGAATTACTGCCTGCATCCATTCACCTACCTGACCTTTGTCTCCTCGTCGATCCAGCCTTCAATGGCCGTGTGGGGCGCAACTCTCACCCTGCTCCCGACCACGGTCCCCACGTTCACCGAGCAGTTGATCCCGAACTGCACGTCGTCACCGATGACCGCCCCCATCTTCACCCGCCGGGTATTGATCCCCCGGATCACCACGTTCCCGTGATCGTGGCGGAGGTTCGCGATCTTGGTGCCGGCACCGAAATTGCAGCCGCTGCCGATGATACTGTCGCCGATGTAATTGAAGTGGGGTATCCTGGTATCGTGCATGACAATTGAGTTCTTGATCTCTGTGCTGTGCCCGATATGGCACCGGTCACCGATCGAAGTCGACCCCCGGATGTACGCGTGGGGACCGATCCGGCATTCCGTGCCGATGATACAGGGTCCCTCGATACAGGTTCCTGATTTGACGATCGTGCCTTTCCCGATCGAGACACTGCCGCTGATCGAGACACCGTCCTCGATCGTTCCCTCCCGTTTTGGTCCGATATCTCCGAGCAGGGTGGCATTGGCATCGAGGAGATCCCAGGGATACCCGGCGTCCAGCCAGAATGACAGGGTATGGGCACGGAGCGTCCCGTTCCTGATGAGCCCGTCCAGGGCATCGGTGAGTTCGAGCTCCCCCCGCGGGGAGGTTCCGACCGATCGCAGGGCCGGGAAAATCGCGGGTGAAAAAAGGTACACCCCGGCATTGATGAGATTGCTCCGGGGAGTCCCCGATTTCTCCTCAAGGCCGGTCACCCGGTCGCCCTCCACGGTGACCACACCGAAATCCTCGGGATGATCCGATTGGGAGATCCCCATACAGGGAGGATCGCGCCCGACGATCGCTGCGATATCCCGGCTTCTCAGGATCATGTCGCCGTTCAGAAGGAGGAACGGGCCGCTGATCTGATCCTCTGCCGCCCGCAGGGCATCGGCTGTTCCCTTCTGGCGGCGCTGGGTCACATACCTGATGGATACCCCGAAGTCTGATCCATCGCCGAAATAATCGCGGACTGCCTGTTCCTGGTAGCCGACCACGAGGATAAATTCAGAAATCCCGGCATCCCGTGCGGCGCACACCAGGTGATCGGTCATGGGCCGGTTGGCCAGGGGAATCATCACCTTGGGGCGCGTTGCGGTGAGCGGGCGCATCCTCTTTCCCTCTCCCGCAGCAAGGACGACACATTCCATACAGCTATCCTCACCCTGCGCCCTTAAGCACTTTTCCTCGATTTGAGGAGGTTCCGACCCCTGGCAAGCATGGCTTCTGCAGCCCGGCGATCGGTGCCCTCGGCCGTGAGCCGGATCTTGGGCTCCGTTCCGGAAGCCCGGATGAGACACCAGCCCTCCTCTCCGGCGAGGCGGATACCATCGGTCGGGGAACCGGCGCCGATTGCCCTCAGAACATCCCCGGCATCGTCACAGGGCAGTGATTCACGCAGCACCGGGTATGCCGGCATCCTGTCGATCTCGGCAGCAACGTCCCATTCACGGGCTATCTCAGCATAGAGGGCCGCGGCGTAGGGGCCGTCCGGGCAGAGGGAGTGTTCCGGAAAGATCCAGGCACCGGACGGCTCGCCGCCAAAGGTCCCCCACCGGCTGAGCTCGGCTGACACATAGGTATCCCCGACCGGGGTTCTCCTGACCGTGGCGATCTCCTCGATGGCCATGGTTGCATCGTAGGTGGTCACCACCTCCCGGGCAGAGAGGTAGGTTGCAAAGAGCATCAGGAGGCGGTCGCCGGTGATATACCTCCCCCTGCGGTCGAAGGCCATCATCCGGTCTGCATCCCCGTCATGAACCACCGCACCGGCGGCACCCCGTTTCCGGACCAGGTTCCCGATGTACCCGAGGTATTCCTCGAGAGGTTCTGAAGGCCGGGCGAAATGACCCGAGGGATTGCAGTTCACGCAGGAGATGTCTGCTTCGAGAAGGGCCAGCAGGGCCGGACTTGCCACGCTGCCGGCGCCGTTCCCGCAGTCGAGAACGAGGGGAAGACCGTCGAGAGATGAACGTTTCCGGAAGATGGCATGGATATAGGGCGTCAGGGCATCCACCTCCCGGAGTTCCCCCTGGCCGTCCCACGCCGCCCATTCCTTTCCCGGCAGATTCTCCTCAATCTCCCGCTGCTGATCCCCGGAAAATGACGAACCATCGGGATTGAACAACTTGAAGCCGTTGTATTCCTCCGGATTGTGCGAAGCGGTGATCATGACCCCGGTTGTGACACCGCGGGTCCCGAAGGCCACCGCAGGAGTCGGTGCCACGCCGGTGTCACGGACCTGTCCGCCCGCGGCAATGATTCCTGCCGATACAAGGCGGTTCAGCACCGGACCCGTGGTCCGGGTATCCCTGCCGGTGAGGGTCACACCGCCGCGCCGCCCGAGACACGGGCCGAGAGCCTGTGCAATTTCCACCAGTTCCGGCCCGTACTTTCGCCTGATCCCGGAAGAGCCGAAGAGCATACGGAGAATAGGTATCCCGCGGTGATGAAAAAGGGTTATCCTTTCCCGAAGGGGCACCAGTGGGTGCAGCCCAGCAGGGCGCTCACCCCGGCCGTCGAGGGAGAGAGAAGGATGATGCGTTTTTCTCCGGCATACCTGGCAAGGAGATCGCCGGCACCAGGCCCGATCAGGCCGTCTCCTACGACGAGAATCACCCCTGCCTCTTCGGGGCTTTTCACCACGTTCCCGAATCCGGCCAGGGCATTCCCGTCTATTCCGACGGGATACATGCTCTCTCCGCCGATCTCTTTCCTGAGCGCGGCACGGCACTCCCTGTGCGCCACGGGATCACATGCCTTCAGCGTCCGGGAGAGGCAGAAAAAACCGGTGGCAACATTCATGATGGCGCACGCGGCCGCACGCTGGGGCAGCGTACCGAGCACTGCCCCGAACATAAAACCGATCCTCGTTTTTGCCGTAACCGGATCCATGGTCACAAACTCTGCCGAACGGCCGCCATATGTCGCTTTGAGACAGGCTCCCCGCTCGTACTGGCATATGACCCTATCCGGATCGGTCTGTATGGTGACAATCCCTTCTTCCGAACCGGACCCGTGGATCCGGTTTTCAAGGCGTTTCACCGCTTCCGTGATGATGTCCATTACGTTCGTCCTCCGCAGGGCGTTCCGTCGTGATCGCATCCATCGAGAAGCAGCACCCTGCAGGGTGAACCGTCACACCCCCGCAGTCTGAGCGGGAGGGCGATCATCCAGTACTCCCCGGAGCGAACTTCTGAAAGATCGAGGAGCTCGATGATCACCATACCCGCTGAGAGCAGCGTCCGGTGCACCTCGCCGCCGCTCCGGTATCCCTCGATGGAGGGAGCATCGGTCCCGATACAGGTGATGCCCTCCCCGGCAAGAACCCTTGAGGCTTCGGCCGAGAGTGCAGGATACTCCTCAGAGAACCGGTGCTTTCCCGAGAATGCTGTCTTGAGCAGGATCTTGTCTGTCCCTCGGATCTTTCCCCCGATATCTGCCGCGGTGATCTCGTTTCCTGCTCCTGAACAATCGATCACCCTGCACCACCCCATGAGCGCGGAAAACGGCAGCTCGTCGACAGCTCTCCCTGACTCAAGGAAGTGGGACGGGGCATCGATGTGGGTCCCCGAATGGGAACTCAAGATCAGCCCGGTAATCCGGTACTTCCCGTGGTCCTCCTCCCGGAACTCAGGAACGATATCTCCGGGATAGACCACGCACCCCGGCGCAAGGGGGCGGGTTACGTCGTAGATCCGGGCAGGGATCATTCCGGCCACCCATGCCGGCCCAGGAGGGGGACAAAGACCACTCCGCCGAAGTACTCCCTGGTGATCGCTCCCTCCTTTTTCGTGCACCGGACCAGTTCCTGCAGGTCGCGCGAACCGACAGGGGCGACCAGTCGCCCCCCTTCCGCAAGTTGATCGATGAGGGGAGGGGGGACTTCAGGGGCTGCCGCGGTGATGAGGATCGCGTCATACGGCGCTTTGTCCGGGTAGCCCAGCGTGCCATTTCCGATAACGATGGTGACGTTGACGATTCCCGTCTCGGAGAGGTTCTCCTCTGCCATCCGGGCGACCTCGGGTATCCGTTCGATGGAGATCACGTCCCGGGCCAGGGTTCCGAGGATTGCCGCCTGGTATCCGCTTCCGCCCCCGATCTCAAGCACCCGGTCGCCCGGCTCCAGCCTGAGGAGCTCGGTCATGACCGCGACGATGTAGGGCTGGGAGATGGTCTGTCCCCTGCCGATCGGGAGAGGGCAGTCGTTGTAGGCTCCCTCGCGGAAGGTGAGCGGGACGAACAGGTGGCGTGGAACCGACCGCATCGCTGCAAGAACCCGCTCGTCTTTCACTCCGCGTGCAGCGATCTGCATCTCGACCATTCTCCGTCGTTCCTGCTCCCACCGGTCCTCTCCAGTCATGACAGTATCAGAACCCGCTCTTCTCCGCGGCATCGATCGCCGCATCGATCTGCTTCTGGAGGACATCCGGCAGACCGGCGATCTTCACGTCCAGGAATCCCCGGATGATGGTTGCGGTGGCCTCATCCTCGGAGAGCCCGCGTGACATCAGGTACTCGATCTCGTCCCGGGCGATCTTTCCCACGGCGGCTTCGTGGGAGAGTTCGGTATCGACCACGTCTCCCTTGATCTCCGGGATGGCATGGATCACCCCGTCTTTCAGAATCAGTCCCTTGCATTCGATGTGTCCTCTCGTGCTCCGGACCTGTCCCTCGATCATCCCCCGCGACACAATGGATCCGCCGGTCGTTATGGCGCGGGTGAGGAGTTCGGCGCTGGCACCTTCTGCGGACAGATGCGCCACCGAACCGAGATCCATGGCTGATCCGGGGGTAGATACCACGATACTGCTGAACCGGGCAACCGAGTTCTTTCCCTTCAGGTGCGCCACCGGCGACATCTGGATCTTCCTCACCGGCTGCATGCAGACGTAGTTTGAGAGGAATACCCCGTTTTCTTCGACGACAGAAGCGGAACGGGGAAAGACGCTGATCTCCTCTCCCCAGTTGTGGATCATGGTTGAGGTGACCCGGGCGTCTTTGCCGATGTAAAATTCCGTCACCCCGAGGTGGGACCCGGTTTTGGTATAGGATGCGCTGGCACATCCGGAGATGATGTGCAGTTCGGCCCCTTCTTCCGCGATCACGATATTGTGGACATGCTGGACATTGCCCCTGGCGAGGAAGAGACAGGCCTGGAGGGGGTAGACCGACCGGCTCCCCCTGCGGGCGATGACCACGAAGCCGTTCTGTTCCGGCTGCTCGGCAACATACCGGGTATACTGGTCTTTGTCCTTCGGTACGAGCTTCCAGGAATACTCCTCAAGCCAGTCATATTTCTTCAGGGCCTCGCTGATGGCCAGGACCTCGATCCCCTTCTCGAGGGATGCCACCTGCTTGATCTCCTGGTCCACCTGGAAAAAACTCCCGGACCGGTTCTTCAGGTCGACCTCAAGCCCGGTCTGGGCAAGCCGTTCCTGGTCCTTCTCAGAGAGATCCAGCATCTGGTCTATATTTTCTGACATGCAAGACACTCCTTGTATCCCGAGGTTTTGATCACCTTCAGGATCTCCCGCGGATTACCATGGCACCGGAACACACCGTCGCACATCACGTGTCCGAAATCGGCATCGAGGTAATCCAGGATATAGCCGGTATGGGTGATCACGAGGCCGCTCTTCCTCCGGTTCACGATGTGGACATCCTTGTCAAGCAGCTTGGCGATGGCATTCCCGATCAGGGAGATGTTCTCCAGATCCACCCCGCTCTCCGGCTCGTCGAGCATAACGAAGTCCGGTTTCTGGATCATCAGCTGGAGTACTTCGCTCCGCTTGATCTCCCCACCCGAAAATCCCTGGTTGATGGCCCGCTCGAGGAAGGCATCCATATGGAGGAAGGTGGCGGTATCGCTCACCGCCTCACTGTTGCCGCCGGAGGTGACCTGGAGGAGTTTCCCGAGTTTCAGCCCGGCAATGGTCGGCGGGCGCTGGAACTGCATTCCCATCCCAAGCTGTGCCCGTTCATGGATGGGCAGGCGGGTGATGTCCTTCCCCTTGAAGCGGATCGTCCCCCTGGTCACCTCGAGCCCGGCAAACCCCATAATCGTTCGGAGGAGGGTGGTCTTGCCGGAACCGTTCGGCCCCATCAGCACATGGGTCTCCCCTTCCCCGATATGGAGATTGATATCATGGAGCACCTCCCGGTCTCCTATCTTCACGTGGAGATCTTCAATATCCAGCATCCCGTATCACCTTACTATATATCCGTCCGCGGGATTAAACGGTTTTCACCTTCCCATATTTCCACTGCAGGTCTTTTTCCGGTTCCACGAAAGGATTAATGATGACGGTTGGCCAATACCTCTTGAAATGCCAAAGCAGGCGCGGATTGAGAAGATCCCTGACAAAGCGGGAAAGGAACGCATCCGGGGAGGCACGAAACATGCCCGAACGGCGATCCGCAGCCCCGAGCCTGCCGGCGTGCAGGAATATGTCAACCGGATCATCTGCGGGGATGCCGTGAGAGTCCTGCAGCTCTTCCCCGATGACTGTATCGATATCATCGTGACCTCTCCTCCCTATAATTTCGGCCACTCCTACGCCCGGGATCCGCACGACGATACCCAGGAATGGAATGCCTACTTTTCAACGCTTCACGCCATCTGGAGGGAGTGTGTCCGGGTCCTGAAGCCGGGTGGCAGGATGGCGGTGAACATCCAGCCGCTCTTCTCCGATTATATTCCCACCCACCACCTCGTCTCCTCCCAGCTCCTCAAACTCGGCCTTCTCTGGAAGGCAGAGATCCTCTGGGAAAAGAACAACTACAATGCCAAATACACCGCCTGGGGGAGCTGGAAATCACCCTCCATGCCCTACCTCAAATACACCTGGGAGTTCATCGAGGTCTTCGACAAGGAGACCCACAAGAAAGCAGGGAGCCGGGACGATATCGATATTACCGACGAAGAGTTCAAGGAATGGGTCTTCGGACGATGGGTTGTCCCTCCGGAGACCCGGATGAAAGATCACGGTCATCCGGCGATGTTTCCCGAAGAGATCCCCCGCCGGCTCCTCAAGCTCTTCTCCTACCAAAACGATCTCGTGCTCGATCCCTTCAGCCTGGAAGAATGACCGGCGCTTTATCGGAATTGATATCTCCCCGGAATACTGCCGGGAGTCCCTGGACCGGATCCGGCGATCCGGCATTATCGGCGGAAGCCGGCGGGAGCCGGATCTCCTTTTTTCCGGGGAATGACCGCAGAATACGGCAATCCCGTGACGGTTCACAACCGCAACGATCGGAGGTAGGCGGGAAGGTCCGCAAGGGAGGGGAGGACTGCCGAAGGAGGGTGAGAGGCCCGGGCAAGGGTCTCTTCCCGGAACTTCCCCGTCTTTACCAGGATGCCCGACAGCCCGCAGGACATGGCCCCGCCGATGTCGGTCACCACATCGTCCCCGATCATGGCCGCCGTCCCCGGTTCCGCCCCCATGGAGGCCAGTGCCCGGAGGAAGAATGCCGGCGAGGGTTTCCCCATCACCAGCGCTTCCTTCCCGCCCGCGTATTCAAGCGCTGCGACAAACGGGCCGGCAGAGAGCATCATGCCGTCGGTCCCCATCCAGTACCGATCCCGTTCGAGGGCCACCAGTTCGGCTCCTTCAAGCAGCAGGCGGAATGCCTCATTCAGCGATTCGTAGGTGAACCGGTCCCCGGCATCGCCGATTACCACCGTTTCTGCGGTGGCGGGATGGTGCACGATGCCCGAAGCTGCCACGATCTCCCGCGCCACCTCATCGGTCGTCAGGAGAAATGCGGATTTCCGGCGATTCTCTGACAGGTACGAGACGGCAGCCGCTGCCGGAGTGAAGATGTGTTCTTCCGGGATGGAGAAGCCCATGCTTCTGAGCCGTCCGGCGACGGTATGCCGGGATTTCCGGGTGGTGTTGGATACGAACCGGAAGGGATGGCCCTGGTCTTCAAGAAACTTTACGGCATCGCGGGCACCGGGGACGGGGGTATCCCCGACGTACATGACTCCATCGAGATCGATCAGGAATGCCTCGGGCATCACTAATACTGCCCCCTGATGAATGCCTCCGAGATTTGGCTGCAGAGCAGCCGGCTCCCCCGGATATACTTTTCCGTGTCACGACAGATCGATTCCCGTTCACCATGTCCGGCAGTCCATTTCCTGACCATCTCTTCGGTGACCTCGATGTGGAACTGGACCGCCAGTGCCGATCCCACAACGAACGCCTGGTTTACCACCTGCCCCCCGCGGCAGATAAGCCGTGCCCTGCCAGGGAGGTCAAATGATTCTCCATGCCACTGGAAGACGGTTGTCTCCCGCGGGATGCCCGGCAGCGTTCCGATCCACATGACCGGCGACCACCCGACCTCCCTTTCGCACCGGTACACCCTGGCACCGAGCGCCGAGGCGATCATCTGGGCACCGAGGCAGATCCCGAGCACCGGGCGGGACCGGGCCAGCATCTCCCGTATCAGCCGCTTCTCGTCGATCAGGAACGGATACCCGGATTCATCGTTCACACTCATTTTACCGCCGAGCACGACGAGATGCGAGAACTCCCGGGAAGGAATCCTGCCGTCCTCCCAGAGATTGAATATGCGGAAGGGTCTCCCTGTCGCCTCCAGCACGTCCTCCATATACCCGGGTGCCTCATCGATCCCATGCCTGAAGACGCCGATCATGACTCCCTGAACAGGATCGGATGCCAGGACACAAGGGTCTTTCGCGCCCGGCAGGTTCACTTTCGCCATGCACGCCGGGAGGATAAATATCCCGGAAACGAGACCCGATCAAAGCGCATGGAGTCTGGTCACGCTTTTTCCGCCGTCACCCGGATGTGGCGCTCACGGATCGATGAGACGCATGATTACTCCGTCATCCGGAACGATACCGCATTCCGGACCAGCTTCCATGCTTCCTGGGTCTATGAATCGCACCACGATGCCGCCCGGGAGCAGCTTGCCACCCTCCTTGTATCCCACGAGGGAATGACCCTGGATGAGATCTTCGGGGGATGCGAGCACGAGACCTACGAAGGGGTATGCTACCGTATCAGCTCCCGGGACCATGTGGTCCTCCGCGAACGGGACCGGCGGGCGGTGCGGGATATGTTCTTCTCCGACCTGCAGCTGGTCCGTGGGATCGGAGCAAAGACCGAGCAGCGGCTGAAAGCGAAAGGTTACCGGACCATCACCGACCTGCTCCGCCACCAGCGGTTCGGGAGAGCAGCATCAGAGACGCTCCGCATCCTTTCGGGAACCGAAACGCCGGCAATCGCGGACCTGGTGGCGCGATGGCATTCCCCGTCCCACCAGCGCACGTTCCTGACATCGGGACTCTATCACTCCCGCGACCTGCTGTTCATCGATCTCGAGACGCTCGGGCTCTTCTCCCGGCCCATCGTCCTCTTCGGGCTCGCCGAAATGCACGGGGATTGCCTGCAGATAACCCAGTTCCTGCTCCGCGGTATCGACGAGGAGCTGCCCTCCCTCTCCGCCGTCCATGATCTGATCGGCGGTGACCGGGTCATCGTCTCGTTCAACGGCAAGGCGTTCGATATCCCGTTCCTGCTGGAGCGATCCGCGTTCTATGGCCGTCCGGCCGGGATCAGGAATCCTCACTACGATCTCCTGCATATCGCCCGGAGGAGATGGCGGCACCAGTTCCCCGATTGCCGGCTGGCGACCCTCGAGAGGTATCTGTTCGGTATTGAGCGGGAAGGGGATATCCCGGGCGCCATGGTTCCCGAATTCTACGAGAGCTACCTTGCCACGGGAAACCCGGGACCGCTCGTCCCTATCGTATCCCATAACCGGCAGGATCTCGTATCACTGGCCCGGCTCTTCGCCCTGCTCGGGGAGGGTGCTGGATGACCGTTGGATCACTCATCGCCGCAATGGAGAAGCATCCCCGGCATGCCGGCCGGCTCACCGAGGTTCGTTCTTTTCCGGAACGGCAGGGTGTTTTCTGCCAGGCAGACCATCCGCTCCCGCCGCCCCTGCAGGATCACCTTGCCCGGAGCAGCATCAGTCTGTACTCGCACCAGGCCGAAACCCTGGAGGCGTTCCGGCGGGGAGAAAACATCATCCTGACCACCCGGACCGCATCGGGAAAGACGCTCGCGTTCCTCCTCCCGGTTCTCGAACGATTGTATCTCGAGCCCGGTGCCACCGCACTCTTTCTCTACCCGACCAAGGCGCTCACCTATGATCAGCTCAAAACCGTTGACCGGCTCTGCAGCGAGACCGGCATATCTGCATCTCCTGCGGTTTATGATGGCGATACTCCCCGTGACCGGAGACCGCGGATCCGCCAGGAATCCCGTATCGTGCTCTCGAATCCCCACGAGATCCACCAGATTCTTCCCTGGCACCACCAGTGGTCACGGTTTCTCTCGGGCCTCTCCTGCGTGGTGATCGATGAAGGTCACCGCTACCGGGGAGTGTCAGGGTCGCACATGGCCTACCTCCTGCGCCGCCTCCGGCGGCTCTGCACCCGGTACGGGTCGGAACCCCGGTTCATCGTGGCCAGTGCCACGCTCGCCAACCCCGCTGAGTTTGCCGGGAGACTTGCCGGGGTCCCGTTCAGAACGGTTTCCGGCGACGGTGCCCCTCAGGGAACACGACGGTTTGTCCTTTACAACCCGTTCAGGGACGGGATCACCGCAGCATCGTTCCACCGGGACGCAGCCGGGGTGCTGATCGAGTGCATGCGTCATAGGCTCCAGACCCTGACCTTCACCGGATCCCGGAAGATGACCGAGCTGGTGGCCCTCTGGGCACGCGAGGAAGCGGTTCGGGAACGGGTCGGAACGCCGGACGGCATTGCCGCCTACCGGGCAGGATACCTCCCGGAGGAGCGCCGTGAGATCGAGAGCCGGCTGAAGTCAGGCTCGCTTGCCGGGGTGGTCTCCACGAATGCCCTTGAACTCGGGATCGATATCGGCTCGCTCGACGGGGTGATTCTTGCCGGATACCCGGGGACGATGATGGCAACCTGGCAGCAGTCCGGGAGGGCGGGAAGGCGGGGGGAAGAGTCGGTGACGTTCCTGATTGCCAGCCCGGACCCCCTCGACCAGTACTTCATGCGCCATCCGGACCTCTTCTTCGGCTCGCCGCACGAGAGTGCCATCGTGGACCTCGAAAATCCCTACATCGTTTCCGGACAGCTCCTCTGTGCCGCTGCAGAGCTTCCGCTGACCGCTGCTGATTCTGACTGTTTCGGGCCGCGTTTCCAGGAATGTGCCGATGCCCTGAAAGCGGAACGCCTGGTCGCCGAAACCCCACGGGGTCTTGTCTATGCAGGGAGCCGGCGGCCGCATGAACTGGTGGGATTTTCGGCTATCTCCCGGGATTCGTTCCGGGTCATCTCGAACGGCCGGACCCTGGAGACGATGGACCGGGGGCAGGCCTTCCGGGAGGCTCACCAGGGAGCGGTGCTCCTCCACCAGGGGGATCAGTACCTCGTTGATTCCATGGATCTCGGCCACGGGATCGTCCGGGTGAGTCCAACGGATGTCGACTACTACACCCGGCCCCTGAAATCCGTGGATATCACCGTCCGGGACGTCCGGGACTCACGTCGGTTCGGCGATTTCATGCTCTCCTTCGGTGAGGTGGAGGTGAGTGAACAGTACTATGCCTACCGGATCATCCGCAACGATGCCATCCTCGGCATCGAGCCTCTCGATCTCCCTCCGTTGCAGTTTTCAACCCGGGCCGTATGGTTCACTCCTCCGGAGTCTCTGGGTGACGATCTGATAAATCGTGGTGCAGACCCTGATGGCGGACTGCACGGGACGGAACATGCCCTGATCGCCATGATGCCGTTCCAGGTACTGTGCGACCGGTGGGATCTTGGTGGTCTCTCGGTTCCGTCCCACCCGGCAACCGGCGGTCCTGCAGTCTTTGTGTATGACGGATACGAGGGCGGGATCGGGCTCGCCGAGAAAGCCTACGATATCTTCGGGATACTGGTCAGGCATACCTATACCCTGGTCAGCGAATGTCCCTGTGAGGAGGGCTGTCCGGCGTGCATCTACTCTCCCAAGTGCGGGAACGACAACCAGCCCCTGGACAAGGAGGGAACGATTCTCATCCTTGAAGCGCTCTGCCGTGCAGCCGGGGTGAATCCGGGAGAGATCGAAAAGAGGTAACGAAACCGGAGTGTTCAGGATCGATTTTATCTGCAGTAATCAGGGTGACACACCAGGCACCTCCGCTGAAGCTGGTTTTCCTCCTTTCAAGATCCAGTCACCAGACCTTCACGATAATGAAACATGACAGGTCTGTGCAGCACGTACCTGCACCGTCATATCGAAAAGGGGGCCAGCCGGCGGGGCGGAGCCGTGGAGAGCGTCGAAAAGATAGGTGTTTTCCCTTCTCATTTCAAGGAGCAAATCTTATCCGTCCCGGTATATTCCGGAAAGGCAAATGCTTCTTTTTAAAAAATTAAAATAAAAAAAGTTCAGCAGAAATTTCACGCCTTCTCTTTCAGCACGCAGATCGAAGCCGGTTCCCGCACCACCAGGGCGAGGCTTTCGGTGATCGAGAACTCAAGGGCATCTCCGGAGGGACCGACATAACCGGTGGTCATGTCCTGACCGATCACGATTGATGCATACTGTCTGCCGGTTGCGATCAGGACACCCCCGGTCTTCAGTACAGGAGCCTTGAAAATGCCGTCGGTCACGATGGTCTTCAGGTGCTCGAGCTCGGTCCCTATCCCCTGCACGTAGCGGCGATAGAGGAGGTTGAACCGGGCCGGGGCGAGGGCGAGGGCGTAGGGACCATGGTAGCCAGCCTCGTCAAGCGCAATCATGGCCTGGATGACGTCATCAGCTGCCTTGCCGACGGTGCTCCACGAAGCAAGCTTCTGGCTGTTCGCACCCTCGACGGTAAGGAGACCGGGGGTGTCCGGTGCACCCTCAAAGATGATACGGTCTTCCATCTGCGCCGTCCTGACTGCCGCATCTGAAACGGCGGAAGCCGAGAACGGGAGTCCGTTCTGTTCGAAGGCGAGCAGGTCGCGTACACCGAGGGAAAAGCCGGTGCTTATCATGTGGACCGGGATGAACCGGCTTACCAGCATGCATTCGGCTTCCGAACAGTCTTCGAGGGGCACGGCCTTGAGCCCGAGACCATACGGTCCCTCGATGTTCAGCAGACGGCGGCCGGCAAGCACCGTCTTTGCCGCCTCGACCATGGTAGAGTCCAGAAGTTTCCACGTTTCCGGTTTTATCGGGGCTTCATCCCGTCCCAGGTACTTTGTCTCCATCACATCCTCACTCCTTCAGCGATCCGATAGTCGCAGGTTTTTCTTCCCCGGTCGGAGTGCCCGTGGCTGCCGGGGCGCCGGCCATCTTGGCAATCTCAGCCTCCACCTCGGCTGCTCCGTCCGCGTACCACTGTTCCTCATCCGGTGCCAGTTCCTTCAGCAGGCGGAGGAACTCCCCGGCATGCACCCGCTCTTCATTGGCTATGTCGAGGAGCACCTCTTTTGCCAGCGCGTTGTCGGTTGACTCGGCAAGCTGGGTATAGATGGAGATGGCCTCGTATTCATCGGTAATCATGAGCCGTATAGCCCGTATGAGCTCGCTTTCGGTGAGCTTGCGTGGGCTGGCGTTTCCATAAAATGCATGGGCAAATTCAGCCATTTTCAGTATCACGCTCCCAGATAGTGATCCAAGGGTTGTTTCGGGAGAACCCTTCCAGCGATAATTCTCCCCTTCTCTCTATTTATATATATGTGGGAGAAACGGGGACATACCGAGAGACCTGATTACCGGCAGATTTCTCGATGAAACGAGGACAACAGGGATCTCTTCGCAGCGAGCACCTCGGTTCACGCAGCGAGGATAACGGGGTGTCCTCACGTTCTCCCGCTTACCGGTCATTCCAGCAAAACCAGCCCGATCGAAACGATATCGCCGTGGATAACCTTGCCGTATTCGAGATCCTTGCAGGGAATCGTGGACAATTCCCATCCGACGTTCTTTGCGGTAGCAAAAACGTCCATCCCCGATGCCTCCATGCTCGGTCTGACCATGTCCATGTACCGGCACTTCCTCCGCAGGCTCTCATCAACAATCCCCTCGCTCTCCTCAGCAACGCACTCTTCGCAGAAGATGCAGGGATATCCCCCGAATCCAAACGCCTTGTAAAAGCCGTCATAGAATGCCGTCTTCTCAATCAGGTGGACCGTGCTGTTCACCCAGATGATCAGGTCGCGATAGAAGTGGTGAAAATCTTCCGGGATATCATCGGGTCCGAACGAAGGATGGCCAGGGACACCATCGAAACGAAGGAGAAGTCCGATTTCATACTCTTTCACCATCGCCCGTGTCTCTTCCGGCGATGGGGCATAGGGCGGACAACCGAAGTGTTTGGCATACCCTTTGCAGCCGAACCGGCACTTGAAGCGGACCCAATTGGAGACGATGATGTCTGATGCAGGAATTATGCAGGTTTTTACACCCTTTAATGATGAAATATTCATTAATTTTGTTAATTCGGATGTCAAATGTTTCATATGGCTACTTAATTATGTTGCATAGTGATTAATATTAAAAAATTTTTTTATATTTTCGTTTCGTAAGATGAATATCTTCGCAACCCGGAAAAAATGTAACAAATTTTAAATTTTTTTTGATTGATCATTTATTTCACACATTTGTCTCTTTTCTATAAATTAGTATTTTTTTAAGGTTTTGAAATTTGCGAAATAATATTAAATTTTATTCCTGTATGCAATTTAGTGCTTATGTTTATCGTTAAAGCTATAGATTGTTCGACGTAATCCATCTTTAAGGGAAATTTTCGGATGCCATTCTAATAAATCCCTGGCCTTTTCAATAACAGGACACCGCCTTTTGGGATCATCAGGAGGTAATTCCTGAAATATAGTTGGCGATTTCGAATTCGTTTCTACAATGATATTATGCGCCAATTGTAAAATTGTGACTTCTTCCGGATTTCCGATATTTACAATTTCTCCCTTTAGATTATCGGTTCCAGCAAGCCTAAAGAGTCCTTCCACCTGATCTGTAATATAACAAAAGCTCCTTGTTTGTTTTCCATCACCGAATATTGTTATAGGATCACCATTATTCGCCTGCTGAATGAATCGCGGGATTACTCTTCCATAATATCCGTCACTCCTCATTCTCGGACCATAGGTATTGAAGATCCTCGCAATTCTCACGTCACAGTTGAACTGACGAACATAAGCCATGCAAAATGCTTCACCAACTCTTTTTGCCTCATCATAACATCCTCTAATTCCAACAGGATTTACATTTCCCTGGTAAGATTCAGGAGTAGGCACGATATGTGCGTCTCCATAAACTTCACTTGTTGACGTAAAGAGCATTATTGCGTTGCTCCTTTTTGCGAGTTCTAAGGAGTTTAAAGTTCCATACGTATTAGATTTGAGAATGTCAAGGGGGAATTTTTCAAATTCAAACGGTGAGGCCCTTGAAGCAAGGTGGAATATAAAATCCAATTTTTCATCCAAATCCACAGGAATGCTAATATCATGTTCTATAAACCGGAAATGATCGTTATCCAGAAGATGCGAAATATTCTCTAGTCTGCCGGAGGAGAGGTTGTCTAGGCAAATAACTTGTGCATTCTGTTGAATAAGGGAATCACATATCCATGACCCGAGAAATCCAGCACCCCCTGTAATGAGTATTGTTGAGTCCTCATATGATATACTACCAAGATTGCGGGATATTTCGCGTATTTCGCTGTCAATCATCGAAATGACCACCTAAAAAAGCTCTTATTTCTTTCCCAATTTCCGGATCAACCAGGCTCAGCTCAATATTCGATTTAAGCCAATCCAGCTTGTTTCCTATATCGTATCTCCGACCTGAATATATATGCCCAACAATTCGCTCATTTTTTGCTAATAATTTCAAAGCATCAGTTAGTTGAATTTCTCCATTTTTGTCGGGCACTGTCTGTTTAAGATACTTAAAAATAGTAGGTGGAAGGATATACGACCCCAGAATGGCAAGATCAGAGGGTGCTTCGTCAACACCTGGTTTTTCTATAAGATCATCAATAACAAAACTTTCGCAATTTGCGTCTTCTGATGTAGATATGATACCATAATTGCAAATCATTTCCGGTGGAACCTTCTCCACAGCAATAACTGTACAATGAAGCTTTTTATAAATCTGAATTAGTTCTTTTAGACAGGGGGGTTGGGTGATGGTATCTCCTAAAAGTACTGCAAATGAATCATCCGCAACAAATGCTTCTGCATGGGCAATTGCATCACCAAGACCCCGAATTCCTTTCTGCCTCACATAATATATGTTCAATTTTTTAAGCATACTATCCAATTCTGATAAATATTTATTGGGAATCAGACCGTTTTCCATGTCGAAATAGTCTTCAATAGCCCTTTTTTCTTTACCAGTAATTATCAGAATATCAGTAATGCCCGAATGATACGCCTCTTCTACAACATAATGGATTACCGGTTTATGCACGACAGGCATCATTTCCTTGGGCATAGATTTTGTAATTGGGAGGAATCTTGTTCCAAGGCCCGCAGCAGGAATCACCGCCTTCGTAAGGATCTTCACCAGCAAACCCCCTCGTATATTTTGGCATTTTTTTGGGCATTTTTAATGTTTCTCCCGTCTATCACAATTTTACCATCATAATCAAGATTTTCAAACTCTGGCCATTCAGTGATTATTAGAATCGCATCAGATTGTAGAACCACATCGGGAATGTCTGCATATTCGATATTTGGAAAGATCTTCCTGAAATTGTCCATAGCAATAGGATCAAATGCAACAATCCTTGCACCTTCTGCTAACAGATGATGTATTACAGTAATTGCCCTACTTTCCCTGATATCATCGGTTTCTGGTTTGAATGCTAGACCCAGAATACCAATTTTCTTTTCTTTTATAGCGATGTGTCTTTTAAGAAGGAAAATGAGTTTTTCCGGTTGATCCTGATTTGTTTCGAGTACTGCTTCCAGAATACGCGGTCTGATACCTTTTTCTTTAGAATATGCAATTAATGCACGAATATCTTTGGGAAAACAGGATCCCCCGAAACCAATTCCTGAACGGAAGAACTGGGGATTTATTCTCGAATCCAATCCAATTCCCTTGAAGATTTCATAACTATCAATACCCGCCTTTTTACAGACATTACCAATTTCATTCGCAAAACTGATTTTTGTTGCTAAAAATGCATTATTTACATATTTTATCATTTCTGCTGTTCTAATTGAAGTGAACATTTTCGGGCAATTAAGGGATGAATACAATTGTGCGATAATGGATGCTGAAATAGAGTCATCTGTACCTATGATAATACGATCAGGGTTGAAAAAATCATATACAGCTTTTCCTTCCCGAAGGAATTCAGGATTTGACACAATAAAGAAATCAATGTTTGCCTTTTTTTGTGACTCCATTTTTATTAAAGGCTGGACGACATCTTCTATTGTTCCAGGAATTACGGTGCTCTTCACAACGACAATATGAGGAGAATTTTTTTTCGCTATTGCCGCACCCAACGTTCTGCTAACTTCTTTTATAAATTGTAAATCGATGGAACCATCCTCATTTGAAGGAGTGCCTACGCAAATAAATGACATATCCGATTGAAGAACTGCCTCAAGAGCATATTGAGTAGTTGATATTTTTTGTCTGTTTTTTTCTAGCAATGTTTGAAGTCCCGACTCGTATACAGGACTCTTGCCCTGATTGATTATTTTTAATTTACTTTCATCAACATCCGTAAATATAATATGATAACCCAAATCCGCAAAGCAGATTCCGGTTACAGCGCCAACATATCCTGTACCAAAAATTGAGATGCGCATACGCTCGTCCTCTGAAGCCTTTGAGTTCTTAACATTTATTGATTTTATATTATTGGAACTGAAACACCGAATATCAAAATAATGAAAGATAGATATATTGAATATGCCGCCAAACCACCCTCATGCCCCCCGCCTCCGGCTGCCTCATCTGCGGCGCACCCATCGAATACCTTCCCGAGCCTGAAGAGATGGAATGCCTGTTCTGCAAAGAGAGACAGCTCTCCAGCTCCCGCTGTGTCAACGGACACTATATTTGCGACCGATGTCACCGGATGGGTGCCGAAGACCTGATCGAATCAACCACCATCAGGAGCACCTCTGACAACCCTTTTCTCATCGCCGAGAAGCTGCTGGAGAGTCCACCGGTCAAGATGCATGGTCCGGAGCACCACTTCCTCGTGCCGGCCGTGCTCATAGCCGCTCTCTACAACCATACCGGACAGCAGGACAAGAAGGAACGGTCCATCAAGGCTGCCCGGCGACGGGCGGAGCTGGTAAAGGGAGGGTTCTGCGGTATGATGGGCGAGTGCGGGGCGGCGGTGGGCACGGGTATCTTTGTGAGCGTGGTTACCGGCGGTACACCGCTTTCCCGGGAGGAATGGAGGCTATCCAACCTGATGACATCGCGGGCCCTTGAGGATATTGCGCTGTACGGGGGCCCCCGGTGCTGTAAGCGGAATACGTTCATTGCGCTGCGATCGGCGGTCAGGTTCATTGAGACGGAGATGGGAATCCAGTTGCCGATGTCCGGGATTATCCGCTGCCGGTTCAGCGATAAGAACCGGGAGTGCCTGAGAGAGAAGTGCCTGTTCTACCCCCCTCCCTGACAGGCCGTAGAATGTTCCCTTTCATGGCGGACTGGATAAGAAAATTGGGCAAGACTGTAATTATGTTCAGACGTGCTCTTCCCGGTACCGATCGAGGATCTGCCGGATGATAAGGCTCGAGCTGCAGTAGGTGTCGCCGGCATACCTCCCGATCCTGATCACCTCTGCGTCGATCCCCTGCGCCGAGAGATCCCTCCGCAGCTTCTCCTCATCGAAGTGCTGGTTGAACCCGATGGTGATGACTGCAGGGCGGATCTCCCGGATCGGCCGGAACATGTCATGGAGGTCGCCAAGCACCGCATGGTCAACCGGTTTCAGCGCATCAACCATCTTCAGGCGCTGGTCCTCGGGAACTATCGGCCGGGGCTTGTGCTTCACGTTGGCATCCCTCGCCACGATGACGTACAACTCATCCCCAAGACGGCGGGATTCCTCCAGGTAATACAGGTGGCCGGTATGCAGGATATCGAAGGTCCCGGTGGCAACGACCCTTCTCACGCCACCACCTCGAGCTCAACCGGGTTGCCATTGGCCCGGAAGCACGCCCAGCTTCCCTCATCGTAGGGGTACCCGACAATTAGGTGGTACCGCCCGGTCCGGGGGAAAAACGAGAGATCGGCGTCGGACGGGAGGAGGATGCCGTTCGGGTGGGAGTGCACGCTCCCGGCAAGGTGGGTGTCAAGCGGCATCATGTCGAGGTGGAGGCTTGCCGAGATCTCATTGCTGGTGGTCCCCGGGAGGAGATCCAGCTCCTCGATGATTCCCTTGTGTTCCCGCAACAGCCCGGCGTATTCGTTGGGGTGCTGCTCCCTCCCGATCTGCAGGAGAAGAGAGAGGAGGTCTTTTCGTATGCCCTGTATCTGCATCCTGTTCTTTCTCATTTGGTAAGAATGGAAATTAAACTAGAGGTTGTGAGAGATCAGATGTGCATGAAGGGACGTGAGAGGCGTCGTCCCGGCCGGATCTCGTGAATCTATTTCACCCTAAAAGGGTCCGTCCTGCTCAAAACTCCGGCCGAACCGGATGGCCAGTTCGGCCTTGAAGAGCTCGGCGCCGAGGTAGGCAGCGTGATCGAGGAGGGAGACATCGCCGTTCTCCTGGATGGTGTGGAAGAGGTCCGCCCATGAGGTGCCCCGGTAGGCCCTGCCTTTGATAACAGCCACGATCTCATCTCCTTCGATCCCGATCCGGAAGTTCCCGCACGGATCGTAGGTGATCTCCCGCGGCATGGGGGCGACCGGTACAACACTATCGTATCGCACCGGCGGCTCCCTCCGCCGTCGTTTTTCCTTGATCACCAGGAGGTCGATCCCGAGGTCCTTCGGATAGGGACGCCCTTCGGCAAGCACCATCATCTCGGTCGCCCTCCGCATCTCCTGGACGGAGCCCTGCGTCTTGTCACTGTGCTCGCTCGTAAAGATGACCGCCGCGTTCACCTCCCGGGCCATGCCGGCAAGCAGGGCATTGGCTCCGACGGAGTCGGCATCCAGGAGCTCTACCACGTTTCCGGCACCGAAGAAGAGGGGGTAGCCGGCCGGCAGGAAGTTCCCGAGAGCGGGGACCAGCCCCGAGCCTGCAGGGGGAAGGAGCGGATCGGCAATGATGCAGGAGATCCCCGCCTCCTCCGCAGCCCGGATATTCTCTGCAAGCGATCGCTCCCCGGGGACCACCACCGTACCGGTACCGTATCCCGCAAGCAGGCCGCCGACGGCTGGAATGTTCCCCTCGTGGAGGCTGAGCACGAGGTCGGCCCGGTCAAGGGCTGCGGCGATGAGGGCCGGGTCCTGGCTGTCAACCGCGAGGGGGCCGGGGACTTCGGCAAGGTCACCGAACACCCGCTTCACCTCTCCGGGCGTGGCATCGAACCCGAACCCGAGGTCAACGATATCCGCGCCGGATGCAAAGAACTCCCGGACACGGGAGACGATATCTGCCTCCCGGTGGGCGTCCATGATCTCGGCAAGAACCTTGATCCGGGAGTTCCCGCCAACCTTCACTCCGCGGATGAGGTAGTCGAAATCTGCTTTTTCTTCGCGTTCCGCCACCTTCCGCATCGCCTCCTCCCGCCAGCGCTCGATCAGCAGTTCATCAGCAGGTTTAGTTCGGGAAAGGGTCACCGTGCCGAGCAGAGGGAGGATGAGGTCAAGATCGGCGGCATGGCGAGGACCCCGGAACACCGGGATCCCGGTCTCGTTCTCGACCTCTTCAAAAGAGGCCGTACTCATGCCGGAGACGAGCACCAGGTCGTACTCCCCTGCCCTGACCAGCTCCTTCAGCCGGGCCGGGGACAGGAACGAAGCGATCTCCCCGATCACCACCACATCTGCATCCATCCCCTCAGCCGCTTTCCTCACGATGGCGGCGGTCGCCGATCCGGTGGGGAGGAGAAGGCGCATAAGTTCCCTTAATATCGGTGAGCTGAAAAAAATATATGATCAGATGCTTGCCTGCGACCTGCATGTCCATACCAGTTTTTCAAAGGACGGTGAGAGCAGTGTCGCGGAGGTCATCCGGCGGGCGGAACTGGCAGGCCTTGACGCCATCGCCATCACCGACCATGACACGGTCCAGGGTGCGCTGGCCGCCCTTGAGATTCCCACCCGGCTGGTCATTATCCCGGGAATCGAGATCTCAACGAGGCAGGGCCACCTTCTTGCGCTCGGGATCACCGAAAAGATACCTTCAGGGATGGACGTGATGGACACGATCACCATGGCACGGGAGAAAGGGGCACTCCTCATACTCCCCCACCCCTACCACATCTGGCGGCACGGTGTGGGAAGGAAACTCCGGTCTGCCCTTTCGGCCGTGGATGCCGTCGAGGTCTTCAACAGCAGGTTCATCGTCGGGTCGGCGAATATCAAGGCGTCGAAAATGGCCCGCCGGATCGGGAAACCCTGCGTCGGGGGATCCGATGCCCATAACGCCCGGTACATCGGGTTTGGCAGGACCCTGGTGGACGCGGAACCGACCGCTGCATCGATCCTCCAGGCGATCAGGGAGGGGAAGACCACTCCTGCCGGGAAGATGACCCCTCTCCCGAGCTACACCCGGCAGGCCCTCAGGAACACATGGAAGAAATTCAAGCGGCGGATGTATCACCGGTAAGGCTCGCTTTCCGGACGGCGTACCTGGGCGACCGGTTCTTCGGCTCGCAGGTCCAGGCCGGGGACCGTACGGTCGAAGGTGAGTTCATTGCTGCCTGCCGGCGGACGGAGCTTTTCACCGATCCCCGGGAGGCCCGGTTTCTCGCCGCCGGGAGGACCGACCGGGGCGTCCATGCGCGGGGCCAGGTATTTTCCTTCACGACGCTCTTCCCGGAGCGGGCACTCTCTGCGCTCCCCTGGCAGCTCCCGAAGGACATCCGGGTAACCGGGTATGCCGTTGTCGGGAAGGACTTCCATCCCCGGTATCGGGCGGTCAACCGGACCTATCGCTACTATTTCGGGAGACGGGATCTCGACCTGACGGCGATGGACACCGCCGCCTCACGCTTTGTCGGCACCCATGATTTCACCCGCTTTGCCCGGATCGAGGGGAAGGACCCGGTCCGGACGGTGATCTCCTGCCGGGTGACTGATGACGACGGGATCTTCTGTTGCGAGGTGACCGCGGAGAGCTTCCTCTGGCATATGGTCAGGTACATGGCATCTGCCCTCATTCTCGCCGGGGAAGGGAAATGGAGTGCGGATACCATCGCGAGCCGGTTGCGTGGGGTGGATACCGGCCCGCTCAGCCCGGCCCCTGCCTCCGGCCTGATCCTCTGGGAGGTGGACTGCGGGATCTCCTTTGAACCGCTCCCGGACACCGGGCGATCCGGGCAGTTCGTGCGGGAACAGGAAGAATTCCATACCGTCATGGCACGGATCTGCCGATCCCTCCGAAAAGAATAACCATTCTCATCCCCACTACGGTCTCTCCCGGCTCGAACGGTTCATGACCCCGGAGCCCCTCCGGGAGACGGGTGTCGCAGCACCCGAGCCGCGTCCCTGCCTGCGGAAAAAGGATTTTCTTTCTTTTCATCCGTTTTCAAGCCGTGAGAGAAACTCCCGGGCCTTCTCCCGGTGGTTCTCCCTGACCTCCGGTTTCATCCGGTCGAGCATCGCCACCATCACCTTCATCCGGGGGTTTTCCCGGAATGCGTCGCTATGTTCCGCGATGAAGTGCCAGTAGAGGGCATCCCAGATCTCCCCCCATCCATCGTCTTCGTAATCTCCCATCTTTTTGAGGTACCGGGATCCCGAGATGTACGGTTTGGTGGTGATCAGCCCTCCGTCGGCGAACTGGGACATCCCGAAGACATTCGGCACCATCACCCAGTCATAGGCATCGATGAAGAGTTCCATGAACCACCGGTAGACCTCCTCCGGGTGAATGCCGGACAGGAGCATGAGGTTTCCGAGTACCATGAGCCGCTCGATGTGGTGGGCATAGGCGTTCTCCATGACCCGGTTGATGGTTGCGTCGGCGGGGCGGAGTCCGGTTGCCGCCCTGTAGAACGATCCGGGCATCTTTCGGGAAAATCCCCAGAAATTAGCCTTCCGCTGGTTTTCGCCTTCGAGGAGGTAGATGGCCCGGATGTACTCACGCCACCCGATGATCTGCCGGATGAACCCTTCCAGCGAGTTCACCGGTACCTCATGGTCAGCGGCATACGCCAGCGCCCGTCCCACGACCTGTCCGGGTGTGAGGAGCCCGGTGTTGAGGAGGGGGGAGAGGAGCGAGTGGCAGATATACGGGTCCTGCCTGCTGATGGCATCCTCGTACGGACCGAAGCAGCCGAACCTGCGGGCGAGGAAGTCTTCGAGGAAGGCTGCAGAGTCCCCGTGGGTCACCGGATAGGAGAATCCCGTCGTGCTGCCGGGATTGTCCGGAAAGTCCGCATCCACCGATGCCCGGGCTTCACGGACATACCTGTTTTCCTGCGGGAAGGCCGGTTTTTTCACCGTGAAATCCTTCGGAAGGGGTTTTCGGTTCTCGGTGTCGAAGGTCCATTTTCCTCCGGCAGGTTTTCCCTCCTCCATGAGGATATCCAGCCTCTTCCGCTGCTCGCGGTAGAACGCGGTCATGGAGTAGTGCGTAGCGCCGGTGAAAAATTTCCGGATGAATGGTCCGGGGGTGAGAAAACCCGGGGACGGGAGCGTTTCGATCTCCCACCCTTCCCTCGCTGCCATTCCGGCAATCTGCTGCTCAAGCAGGGTATCGCAGATCTCTGCCACCCTGAGGCCCATGATGTTCCGGTCCCGGACCAGGTCTGCCAGACGCTCCATCGTTCCGCCCCCGTCATGGGTGATGAGGGTGACCGGGCATCCTTCCTCTTCGAGACGGTCGCGGAAGGCCAGGAGGGAGGCACGGTGGAAGACCAGCTTCTTTTTATGGAATGCAAATGCCGAGAAGAACCGGTCCTCCTCCACGATGAACGCCTCCGGTACATCCCTGTCAAGGCAGGGGTGCGGGGAGAAGAGCTGGTGAGGGAAGATGAGGGCGGCCGGACGGTCCATCGCAATAGGGCTCCTCTTCCTGCACCTTGATAAAGCCTCCGGGAGAACTCCTGGTACCGCAGTATGGCGAGTTTCATCTGCACCCGGTGCGGGAAGTGCTGTATCAGCCTCGGACGGCACATCCGGATCGAGCGGAGTCTATCGCCGGTCCAGCACTATGTCCGGAATGCGATCTCAAACGATGTCACCCTGGTGACCATCCATCCCGACCGGCGGGCTCTCTTTTCGGGAACGCCCGATCCGGGGTGGTGTCCCTTCCTCCGGCGAGATGCCGGCGGAGTCTTTGTCTGCACCATCCACGAGAACCGACCCGCCGTCTGCCGTGATTTCAGGTGCCGGACCATGGTCATCACCGGAAAGGAAGGGACCGAGGTCGGGCATGTCACGGGAACCGCCAGCCTAACGACCGAAGATCCGGTCCTCAAAGCACTCTGGACCGATCTGAAACGCCGAATGCCGGGAAGCGGTCCGGCATGGTTCAGGGAGATGCAGAGAGAACTGTCGAATCACGGGTATGCACTCGACATCCTGAGCTGAACCGGCTGCCCGCGATCCTCCGGATAGTACCTTTTTTACTGGTATAACGCCAACCTTGTTCCCGAGTTTGCAATGACCGAGATCCCGAAAGAGGAGTATATTCTCAAATGCACATCGGCCTGCGCCGGATGCCCCTCTTCGCTCACGCTGCGGTATGTGCTCAAGGCGGCGGGACCCGATACCGTCCTCGTAGTCCCAGCCTGTTGCACGAGTGTCATCCAGGGGATATATCCCAACACCGCCATGAATGTCCCGGTGTACAACGTGGCCTTCGCCGCCGCCGCGGCATGCGCCTCCGGGATGAGCGAGGCCTACCGGAAGGCCGGGAAGAAGACCAATGTTATCGTTTATGCCGGGGACGGCGGGACGGTTGACATCGGCATCCAGGCGTTGTCCGGGGCACTTGAACGGGAGACCGATTTCCTGTATATCTGCTACGACAACGAGGCTTACGGGAATACCGGCATGCAGCGGTCGGGTTCGACCCCGGTCGGAGCCCGTACTACTACCACTCCGGGCGGCAAGTCCCACCTCAAGAAGGATATCGACAGCATCGTTGCCGCGCATAACCCCCCGTACATGGCGACCGCGTGTGTCGCATATCCGCAGGATATCTTCCGGAAGGTCCGGAAAGCCCTCTCTATCCGCGGACCATCGTTCATCCATGTCCTTGCTCCCTGCCCTCCGGGCTGGCGGTTCGCGTCTGACATGACCGTGGAGATGGGGAAACTCGCGGTGAGGTCCGGGATGTGGATCCTGTATGAACGGGAATACGGCAAAGTCACCATCAACGGGGCTTCCAAGGCAGCATTGAAGAAACCGATCCCGATGGAAGAATATCTTGCTCCCCAGGGAAGGTTCAAGGGGATCAGCCGGCAGGCGATCGACACCCTCATCTCCCAGCGGGACCGGATGGCAACGCGTCTGCAGCGCGAGGAGGAGGGTATATGCTGACCATCGCCACGGGCAACAAGGCGGTCGCTGCAGCGGTCAAGGAGGTCAGACCGTCGGTTGTTGCAGCCTACCCAATCACCCCCCAGACGGAAATCGTCGAACAGATCGCCGAGTACGTGACCACGGGAGAACTCGACTGCCGGTATATCCCGGTGGAAAGCGAGCATTCGGCCATGGCAGCCTGCATCGGAGCCAGCGTCACCGGAGTCCGGACCTTCACGGCCACGAGCTCTCACGGCCTGATGTACATGCACGAGATGGTCAACTGGGCGGCCGGGGCCCGCCTCCCGATCGTGATGGCAAATGTCAACCGTGCCCTCGGCCCGGGATGGAATGTCTGGGCCGAGCATACCGATTCGCTCCAGGAACGGGACACGGGGTGGCTGCAGGTGTACGTGAGCACGGTCCAGGAGGCGTATGATGCCACCATCATGGCCTTCAGGATTGCCGAGCACCGGGACGTTCTGCTCCCGGTCATGATCAATCTCGACGGTTTCGTCCTCTCCCACAGCATGCAGCGGCTCGAGACCCTCCATCCCGGGGACTTCGTTCCCCCGATCGATCTCCCCCATGCCATCGATACGGAGCACCCGGCCGGATACGGAACGCTGACCGGGCCGGACGATTACTTCAGATTCCGATGGGATATCGAACGATCCATGCGCCGTTCGGTCGGGGTCATTGCAGAGACCGAGCGGGATTTTGCGGAACGGTTCGGGCGTTCGTACGGCACGGCCGAGGAGTATAGGTACGAGGATGCCGATGTGGTGGTGATCGCCTTGGGAACCCTCGGGAAAGAGGCGGAGGTTGCCGTCGATAAGCTTCGTGCGGAGGGGATACGGGCAGGATCGCTCCGCATCAGGTGGCTCCGGCCGTTCCCGGAACTCGATCTCGGCGACCGTGATCTGGTGGTCATCGACCGTGACTACTCGTTCGGTTTCGGCGGTATTCTCGCCCACAGCCTGAAGAGCAAGTACCGGGTCGATCCCTACAGCGTAATCGCCGGGCTCGGCGGCCAGGAGGTCACCTTTGACGATATTGCATCCTTTGTCCGGGAGCACAAACCCGGTGAAGAACGGTGGTTCGGGGTGAACGGCAATGTATGAGATCCGGATTCACTCCCGCGGCGGCCAGGGCGGGGTGACGGCCGCACGGCTGCTCGCCCTGGCGGCCTTCCGTGACGGAAAATATGCCACGGCGTGCCCGTTCTACGGCGCTGAGCGGCGGGGGGCCCCGGTGGTCTCCTACGTGCGGATCGATGACCGCCCCATCCGCGTCTACAGCCAGATCCGGAATCCCGACCTGGTGGTGGTTCTCGATACCAGCGTCATGGAGGTGGTGGACGTTTTCCATGGTCTGAAACCGGATGGGAAAGTGATCCTCAATGCAACCGGAGAACATGAGGTCCCCGGTCACACAACCTACTCGGTGGATCTTACCGGGATCGCGCTGTCCCTGAACCTGGTCATCGCCGGGAGCCCGATCCTGAATACACCGGTAATCGGAGCGCTGGCAAAGATGGGGATCGTCTCCATGGACTCGGCCAAAACTGCGATTTCAGAGATGTTTTCAGATGACCGGAACGTGAAGGCGGCCGAGGCCGCCTTTCAGGAGCTGGTGGTATGAGCGAGCGTCTGGCCATGAGCAGGCCCAAAAAGGGAGCCTCGGGAAAAACGGGTTCCTGGCGGGTGTTCAAACCCGTGGTTGATAAGGAACAGTGTAATGCCTGCGGTCTCTGCGCCATGTACTGCCCCGATGCGGCAATCGATGAAGAGCTCGAGGTTGACCTCGAGTTCTGCAAGGGATGCGGAATCTGCGCCCGTGAGTGCCCGAAAAAGGCGATCACCATGGAGCGGGAAGAAAAATAGGTACCTTTTTTATTCTTCTATCGGGCACTGGCCGATATACTCCAGGTCGAACTTATAGAAGTGGGTGAATCCGCAGTTCCGGCACCGGACGGTAAAGTGGCTGCACCCGATGGTCATGTCATGGGGGCCGGTGACCCGGCAGTGCCGGCAGCTCGCGGGGGTTACCAGCTGCCAGACATCGAAACAGCCGATGGGGGTATAACTTCCTTCTTGGGTCACATCCTCGATCCGCGGGATAAATATCCTGGTGGCGCCGCAGTTTTCGCAGATGACCTGTGCCTGGTAAGGGACTGCCTTGATGACCTGATCAGCTTCCTTCCCGCAGTTGTAGCACGTGGTCCGGTACTTCGTGAACACAAACCGGTCCATCATGTATGATAATTCGGGGATCGGTCTATAAGAAAGTAGTCCTGTCCCGGGAAGAGGGAAAAAAGTATTGTGTTGTGGCTGGAAGACAGGGCGATCTAGAATTCCATGCCGCCCATGCCGCCGGGCATGCCACCCATGCCGCCCATGCCGCCGGGGCCGCCCGGAGGCATACCCTCCGGCACAGCGCTCTTGGAGGCGGCGATGACGTCGTCGATCCGGAGGATCATGACCGCTGCCTCGGCAGCGCTGGCGATGGCCTGGGTCTTGACCCGGAGCGGCTCAACCACACCGGTCTTGAGCATGTCCTCGGACTTGCCCTCGAACACGTTCAGGCCGACCGTCTTCTTGCCCTTCTCGTGGGCGGCGCGGAGCTCAACCAACATGTCGATGGGGTCGAGACCGGCGTTCTCCGCGAGCGTTCTCGGGATGATCTCGAGGGCGTTGGCAAAGGCTTCGATGGCGAGCTGGGCGCGACCGCCGACACTCGCCGCGTATTCCCTGAGGCGGAGCGAAAGCTCGATCTCGGGAGAGCCGCCTCCGGCAACCAGTTTCTTGTCCTCGAACACCACGCCGACGACCCTGAGCGCATCCTCAACCGCACGCTCGATCTCGTCGACCACATGCTCGGTTCCGCCGCGGACGATGAGGGAGACCGCCTTCGGATTCCGGCACTCCACCACAAAGACCATCTCCTCGCCGGAGACTTTCTTCTCCTCGACGAGTCCGGCATAGCCGAGTTCCTCCCCGCTGATGGCGTCGATGCTGGAGATGAGGCTGCCGCCGGTTGCCCGGGCGAGCTTCTCCATATCGCTCTTCTTGACCCGCCGGATGGCGAAGACACCGGCCTTGGCAAGGTAGTGCTGGGCGATATCGTCAATTCCCTTCTGGCAGAAGAGGACGTTTGCACCGGAGTCGACAATCTTGTCGACAATGCCCTTGATCATCCGCTCTTCCTCGTCGAGGAAGGCCTGGAGCTGGTCGGGGCTGGTGATGTTGATCTCGGCATCCACCTCGGTCTTCTTGAACTCGACCGCCGCATTCAGGAGGAGGATCTTGGCGTCCTTCACCTTCTTCGGCATGGCTGGGTGGACACGCTCCTTGTCGATCAGGACACCCTCGACGATCTCAGAGTTGTCGATGGATCCGCCGACCTTCTTCTCGACTTTAATGTTGTCCTTGTCGACGGTCCCGTCTTCATCGGCAACCATCATGACGGCCTTGACCACGAGCTCGCAGAGTTTCTCCTTGGAGGCCTCTGCGCCCTTGCCGGTCATGGCGGTCTCGGCGATCTTCCGGAGCATGGCGCTGTCGGTGGCCTTGATGGTGACCGCGATTCCTTTCAGGATCTCCTGGGCCTTCTCTGCCGCCTGACGGTATCCCTGGGCGATGACGGTGGGGTGAACGTCCTGTTCGAGCAGATCCTCGGCACGCTTCAGGAGTTCGCCGGCAATGACCACCGCGGAGGTGGTGCCGTCGCCGACCTCGTCGTCCTGGGTCTTGGCGATCTCCACCATCATCTTGGCGGCCGGGTGCTCGATATCCATCTCTTTCAGGATCGTGACGCCATCGTTGGTGATGACGACGTCCCCGATGGTGTCGACGAGCATCTTGTCCATGCCCTTCGGCCCGAGCGTGGTCCGTACGGCGCTTGCTACCGCCTTTGCGGCGGTGATGTTCATGCCCTGTGCATCACGTCCACGGGTGCGTGAACTTCCTTCTTTCAGGATGAGAATTGGTTGTCCTCCAAGCTGCTGTGCCATGGTATTCACCACTTTGTAGCGATAAAATTGGTTTGTGGTTCTATATAAAAATTATGAATTATCGATCATTTCGATGAGCTCTTCTCCGTCTGCAATCCTGTGCAGTCGCTGCTCACCAATCACCAGCGTACTCCCGATCTTTTTCTGCTTGTGGTAATCGGTGATCACGCACATGGCATGGGATCCGGTCACCTGGGAGATGTTTCCGATCAGCGCGGCGCGCTTGACCACCTTGCTCGCCTGCCCGTATCCGGTAAGGATGGTATGGTTGGAGAACTCGATGAGGGCCTGGAACGGTGCCCGCTGAAGGGTATGGAGCTTCATCCCCATCCGTTCCAGGAATCCCATTGGGAGATCCTCCCGCTGATGTTCGGGCTCGTCGGAGAAGTGGGATTCGTACTTCACGAGATCGATGGAGCGGACAAGGGCGGTATCGAAAATCTCCTCGATCTTGAGGGCGATATCCAGCGTCGTCCCCATCCCGCTCTCGTACTTGCTGATGGTCCGCCGGGATACGCCGAGGAGGGTTCCGAGGTCACCGAGCGAGAGGTTCCGGCGCTCCCGCTCTTCCCGGAGGACTTCCCCGTTGATATTGACATACAGGCCGCCGGGTGATGCGTATACCAGGGGTGGGATCTGCTCGACCAGGGCGTCATAGAGTGTGGCGACACTCACTGCATAGATCCCGTACCTCACATAGACCGCTCCGCGTTCGAGGTCCGCATCCCGAGCCCGTTCGCCGATGATCAGGGGCGAGCCTTTCAGGTACCGGGCAATGTGGTCGAGGTCACGGGCGGTCTCCTCGCTCACGCTGTCGATGTGCGAGACCACCTTGATGACGAGGAGCATCTCACGGTTGCTGGTGATAAGGTCAAAGCTTCGCGGCCGCATGGAGAAGCGTTCCGAGACCCGGAACCCGGCCATGAGGAGTACGGAGACGACCATCTGGAGGAGGCGATCCTGTGACATTTCTCCTTTGAGAATGGATATAGCGCTCTGCATTATAAATAATAATGCAGGATGAGGATCGGCATCGACGATACGGATTCACCGGCCGGGATGTGCACGACCTACCTCGGGGCAGTGCTGGCCCGGCGGCTCGCTGCGGCGGGCTTCAGGGTGACGGAGACCTTCCTCGTCCGTCTGAACCCCAATGTCATCTACAAGACCCGGGGGAATGCCGCGATCTGCATCGGGTGCGAAGGTGATCCCGATACGGCATTTTCCCTGGCATGCGGCCTGGTGGACGAGCTCGCCGATCTGGCGTGCGATGCCACCAATCCCGGGGTTGTTGTCACCGGACACCCCCTCCCGGCGTGGTTCTACCGGAAGGCCGTACAGGACTTCTGCGGGATCGATGAGGCGATCGACCTCCTCGAGGAGTCAGGCGCCCGGTACCGGGGTTACAAGAACTGTCGTGGCCTCATCGGGGCGGCAGCCGCGGCCGCCTGCGATTTCGATGACGGCACGTCGGAGCTCCTCGCCTACCGGAAGCCCGGGCTCTGGGGTACCCCGCGCCGGATCGACCGGCAGAGCCTCTTCATCGCGGAGGAGGAGACCTGGCCGCATACCTGGGACTCGGTCGACCGGGAGAACGATGTGGTTGTCTGTGTACCCCATACACCGGACCCCGTGCTCTTCGGTATCCGGGGCGAATCCCCGGCATGGGTGACGACCGCCCGGGGATATGTCCGGTCCGAAGAGCCGTCGATCGAGCAGGTCTTCCTCACGAACCAGGGCACCGACGCCCATCTCATCCCCGGCCGGATCGGAGAGCTGAGAGAAGGCCGTTCCTACCTGGTCGGCGGAACGGTCATGTCAGTTCCGGTAACCGGACACGGAGGGCATGTTTCCTTCGGTATCGGTGATCGCGGGGAGACCGTGCGCTGCATGGCCTACGAGCCGACCAGGGGATTCCGGGATATCGTCAGGCTCCTCCTCCCTGGTGACGAGGTCACCGCTGCCGGGAGCTACAAGGGAGGAAGCATCAACCTGGAGAAGATCCAGGTCCGGATCGTGGCACCGGTTCTCCGGATCCGGCCCCCGTGCTGCGGGGTGTGCGGGAAGCGGATGACCAGCGCCGGAACCGGAAAAGGGTACAAGTGCCGAAAATGCGGCAGCCGCTCCGGAGAACCCGAGCGGATCGTTATTGAGCGCGACCTCTCCTGCGGATGGTACGAGGTTCCTCCGTCCGCCCGCCGTCACCTGGCAAAACCGCTGATCAGGGGTCCGCCTTCTGTCGTCCGGAGGCCGGAACGCAGTTATAACCCTTCAGACATCCTATGATGTACCATGGAGTGCGGAGAGCCGGTCGAACAGGTTGCGATCCGTCCCGGGATGAGCGTGAACGAACTGGTGGTGCAGCTCTCCCGGGCCGGGGCATACAATGGCGGTGCGCTGGCACGGGCGGCCGACATTTACGAGCGGATGCTGCGGGACCCGGAGACCGTGAAATTTTTCGGGCTTGCCGGTGCGATGGTTCCCGCCGGCATGGGGAAGATCGTGAGCGATCTCATCTCGGCAGGACACATCGATATCCTGGTAAGCACGGGGGCGAACCTCACCCACGACATTATCGAGGCCCTGGGGTGCCGCCATTACCACGGTTCTTCCGCGTGTTCTGATATCGAGCTCCGCCATGAGGAGATCAACCGCATCTACGACGTGTTCCTGCCGAACGACGCCTTCATCACCTTTGAGCAATTCATCCAGGAGAGCCTCGCACTCCTCGATCCGGTGGCAACCTATCCGATCGGGGAGCTCCTCTCCCTGCTCGGCCGGCGGCTCGACCGGGGGATCCTGGCAACCGCCGCACAGAACGGAATACCGGTATACTGCCCGGCGGTGGCCGATTCGATGATCGGGCTCCAGTGCTGGCTCTATTCGCAGTCCGGAAAGATCTCCGTGGATGCGTTCCTCGACATGAAGGCTCTCCTCGATGCCTGTTTCTGTGCGAAGCGGGCCGGGGTCCTGGCGGTGGGGGGCGGTGTGCCGAAGAACTTCATTCTCCAGAGCATGCTGATGACCCCGAACGGGTTTACGTATGCCGTTCAACTGACCGGTGACCGGCCCGATCTGGGGGGTCTGTCGGGCGCCACCCTCGATGAAGCCCGGTCGTGGGGCAAGATCACCGAAGAGGCGGCAGCCGTGACGGTGTACGGCGATGCCACCATCACCCTGCCGGTCCTGGTGGCGGCAGTCCTGGAGCGGATGGCGCAATGACCGAGCTGATCCTCGCCCTCGACGTGGAGGGGCGCGAGGAGGCGCTGAGCATCGCCGGGCAGTGTGCACCGCATATCGACGCCATCAAGCTCGGCTATCCCCTCATCCTCTCCACCGGCCTGCAAATCGCCCGGGAGCTCGCCTCGTTCGGCCTCCCGCTCATCGCCGATTTCAAGGTGGCCGACATCCCGAACACCACCCTTCTTATCGCCAGGCAGGTTTTCGCTCACGGCTTTTCCGCCATCATCTGCCATGGGTTTACCGGGAGCGATTCCATCGCGGCCTGCATCGGGTCCGCCCATGATGCAGGAGGGGAATGTTACGTCGTGGCCGAGATGAGCCATCCCGGTGCAGAGGAGTTCTATCACGGCGGAACCGCTGAGCGGATCGCCGCGCTCGCCGCCTGCCTCGGTGCCGATGGCATCATCGCCCCGGCCACCCGCCCTGACCGGATCGTAGTGCTCCGGCAGATCGTCGGAGACCTGAAGATCTATTCGCCCGGCGTCGGGGCGCAGGGGGGCGATGCCGCAATGCTGGCCGGGCTCGTGGACGGGATCATCGTCGGGCGGCAGATCTACGAGGCTCCGGATCCGGCTGCAGCCGCAGCACAGTTCGCTCCCTTCCGCCGATGATGAGAACCCGGAATCTGAACCGGTGATGAACCCTATGAGTCAACTGAGGCGGAACGGGAACCGTTTGAGAGGTTCGGCCATTCTAAAACTTTAAATCGGAAATAGACCATTTTACTGTATGCAATGGACTGACGAACAGAAAAACCTGGCAAAAAAATACCGGCGCCTCGAAGATATCCCGGAAGCCGAACGGCGCTACAAGTGCCACACCTGCCACCTCATCGTGGATTCCACCCCCTGCCCCCGGTGCGGGGATGAGCACCTGGTGATCATGTGTCCGCTCGACCATTGCCACTGCTCCCACGATATCATATCGGGCATCGAGTACTGCCCTCTCTGCGGCGAGCCGGTCTGCCCGGAGTGCGGGAGCCATGACGTGGTCCAGATCAGCCGGGTGACCGGTTATCTCCAGGAGGTCTCGGGCTGGAATGCCGGCAAACAGCAGGAGCTCAAGGACCGGGCACGCTACACCGTTGCATGAGATACTACCTCCGGGGCGGGACCCTCATCGTCCGGGGCTGCTTCAGGGCAGCGAGCACCGGTATCGATGGCGGGATCAGAACAGTCAGTACACTCCTGAACCATACCATCCCTTCTGACTGGGACCACCGCGACCCGGCCCGGGATCTCCAGATGATCATCGCCCGCAACGGCCTGCCGGAGGACTTTTTCGGGCTGCTGACCGCGGTGGAGATGAAGAACCTCTGCATTTTCCAGTACGATTTTATCACCGTGTTCATCACCGCCGGAATCAGCCATGAAGAAACCGGTCCCGGCACGATCAATATCATCATCTGCAGCAGGGAGGGATTTTCCGATGCCGCACTGCTCGGGGCCGTCATCACCGCAACGGAGGCCAAGGTCCTCTCCCTGTATGCAAACGGATACGCGATGACCGGGACGCCCACCGACGCGATCATTGTCGCATCCGAGGGCGAACCGGTGCACGCGTATACCGGACCTGTCACCGAAGCCGGCAAGAGGATCCGGGATACCGTGGCCTTCGGCGTGGCGGCCGCGATGAAGCGTCATGAAGGACGGGTGGTCCGGGATACCCCGTCATACTTTATTTTTTCCCGGTATGGCGGCGACCACTGGGTGGAGTGGGATCCGGAACACTGCCCGTACTACCCATGCCACTTCGCCGGGCAGCGGTGCGACTTCTGCTACTGCCCCTTCTATCCCTGCGGCGATGAGTCGCTCGGGCACTGGGTGCAGAGCTCGACCACCCGCGGGGAGGTGTGGAACTGTGCAACATGTACCCTCCTGCATGAGCCGGAGATCGCTGAGTACCTCCTTCGGAATCCTGAAGCCTCGCTGGAGGAACTCAAGGCACGGAAGAAGCGGATAGAGGAGCAGGGCACGATCTCACCCTGATTTCCCGTACCTCAAAAAAGATATCCTGAAGCCTATGCCTTGATGCCCAGTGCTGCGACGAGCTCTTCCAGGGGGATGCCATGGACCATCGCTGCCTCGCGGATGGTCTCTCCGCGGGCAATGGCGCACCCGACACAGCCCATCCCGAATTTGAAGAGCACTTCTGCCGATTCAGGCTTTGCTTTCAGGAGGTCGTAAATGGTGCTGTCAGCCGTTATTTCCATGCCTCAGGTATTTGAGGGTGCAGGTACTTAAATCTGCAGCTGCCGGACAGTTTCGCCACCCGCCCGCATCTTTTATCTGGGTGGGCCGGGTGAGCTTTGTATGGAGATGTAAGAGTATGGACTATTCCGATACCGCAGACAGAATCTCCCAGAAAGTGAAAGCAAAAGGCCATGAGGCCGACCCCGCAAAGATCGAAGGAAAACTCCGCCGTCTCGTCGAGGAGTTCGGCGTCCCTCCCGCAGAAGCGGAGCGGACGGTGATGAGCGAGATCGCCCGGGAGTTCTCCCTCAACGGACTGGGAACCGCAGCCGGGGAGGAGAAGAGCCTGAATTCCCTGCTGCCCGGGGAGTGGGCCACGGTGGAGGCAAAAGTTGTCTCGCTGACGAGCGCCCCGTCTCCGGCCATCGCGCAGAGCGGTATACTCGCCGATACCACCGGGGCAATCCGGTTCGTGGTCTGGACCAAGGCAAATGCCCCCATTCTGGAAGATGGAAAATGGTACCGCTTCGAATCCGCCGTTGTGGACGAATACCGGGGTTCGGTCAACCTGAAGATCCATTCCGGAACCGTCATCCGGGAAATCTCCCGGGACACGGTCCTGAGTCCCAGGGTTACCCCGATCGCCGATCTTGTACCCGGTATCGGGAGCGTGAAGGCCAAGGTGATCCAGGAATGGGATGTCACCCACGACCGGATGCTCCAGAGCGGGCTGCTTGCCGATGAAACGGGGACGATGAAATTCGTCATCTGGAAAGAGGAGGGCAGAGAACAACTCGTCCCGGGAAAGGTCTACTCCCTCTACTATGCCGTGGTCGATGAGTATTCCGGGCGCTATTCGCTCAACCTGAATTCTGCGACCGTGGTCCCGGAAGAGGGCGATATCCCGGTCAGCAGCGGGGATACCCGCTTTACCGGCGCGCTGGTGCATATCGCCCCGGGATCCGGGTTGATCAAGCGATGCCCGGTCGAAGGGTGCAACCGCGTCCTATCCCGGCAGAACTACTGCCCGGTCCACGAGATCCAGCCCGGATTCAACTACGACCTCCGGATCAAAGGCTGGCTCGATGACGGGAAGGTGACCAGGGAAGTCCTCATCCAGCGGGAGGTGACCGAGCAGCTGACCGGGATGTCCATTGAGCAGGCCAGGGAACTTGCCGAGAACAACCCGCTCGGGATGGACGAGGTGTTCCTCCGGGTCCGTGATCGCATCCTCGGCCGCTACCTCAGCTGCACCGGCAGGGAGATCGACTTCCGGATGCTCGTGAATTCCTGCGATCTTCTCCCGTTCAACGCCGAAGAGACTGCATCGCTCCTGAACCGTGCCGGGGGGTCATCCTGATGGCAGGACCGGCACGGGGCGGATTTCCGCGGCGGGAGTTCGAACGGGAACCGGCGCGGAGGGTCTTTGCCGGGGAGCTTCGGGAGAGCAGGATCCACTTCCGTGAGGGCGAGGATGAAAAAAGTCCCACCTACATCCTGCTCCCGACCGGGGAGCGCTGCAACCGCATCTTCCTTGTCGGGACCCTCACCGAGAAGAAGAAGCAGGGCGAACAGAACCTCTTCTACCGCGCACGGGTGGTGGATCCCACCGGGACCTTCTTCATCATGGCAGGGAGCTACCAGCCCGAGGCCATGCAGCAGATCGCCCGGATCGAATCCCCGGCCTTTGTCGCCGTGGTGGGAAAACCGAACGTGTACGAGACACCCGACGGGGCGGTGCTGATATCGGTCCGTTGCGAATCGGTCACCGCGGTGGACAAGGACACCCGCGACCGGTGGGTGCTTGACTGTGCGAAGGCGACGCTCGACCGGATCGATGCTCTCGGCACGACCCCGGACGGAGAACGTGCCGTGCAGGAATATAAGACCGATCCGGCACTGTTCCGGAAAATGGTGTACGAGGCCCTCTCCCAGCTTTCACTCTGAGAGCGGTATCCCTCTCGCAACCTTTATTTTTGGTCGCGGATATCTTCGCGTGATGCCTATGGAAGAGCAGGAGATGCGCAAGCTGCTCGAGGGCTTGGATCTGAAGACCCTGAAGGAAGCGGCGAAAGCCCAAGGGATCAAGCCGGGCCGCTGCCCGACGAAAGTATCGATCGCCCGGATGCTTCCTGAAGATGCCCTCCGTGCACTGGCGAAAAAATAGGATTATTCAAGGAGAATGACCTGGACAGGGCAGAGATCGGCCGCTTCCCTGACGGCTTCCTCGAGGTCGGGAGGAACCGATCCCTCGTCCCGTTTCCCGTCGTTCCGGTAGCGCTCAACGACCTGGCTCAGGGTATCCTCTTCTCCCAGTTCAAAAAAGTCGGGACAGGTATCAACGCATGTCCCGCAGCTGACGCACTCATCCCGGATAATCCGAACCTTCATACCGGCATCGCTCCAGCGCCAGTATATGGTCTGCAGGGGAAAAAAGATATGCCGGGACCCGATTACCCGGAGGTCTTCTCCCAGACCTCAACTACTTCCGATCCCTCGATGAAGACAAGCCCGTTCTTACGGGCATAAGCCCGGGCGTCGGCCTTGGAGAGTGCGGCACCGGACCGCTCATCGAGCATCTCGCAGATGGTGACCGCCGGTGTGATCCCTGCCATCATGGCCAGCGCAATGGAGAGCTCGGTCTGGCCTTTCCGCTGATCGAGGAGATTCTCATCCGCCCGGAGGACCGCGACATGCCCGGGAGAGCGGAACTGTGCGTGGAAGTCCGCCCCGCCTCCATTCAGGCTCATCCTGACCTGGGCGGCGATGGCATTGATGGTCAGGGCACGGTCATTGTCGGTCACTCCCGTCCAGGTATCGCGGTGGTTGACCCAGAGCGAGAAGGAGGAGCGGTTCTTCGTGTCGTAGGGGACCTGCCCGACCATCCCTGCCGTACCCGGGCAGGATCGGAGCAGGTCGGTGGCAAACGGCAGCCCGAGACGGTCAGCCGAACGGGCGGGGATGGCCGTGCAGATCAGGCCGCCGCCATCCCTGCGCATCCGCGCCACATCGGCCGGCCTGACCCGGTCTGCCCTGATAGCGAAATCCGTCTCTCCTTCCCGGTCATCAAAATCATAGAGGAGGATGAACTTCCCCTCCCGCAGTGCTTGTATTGCGTCTTTTATCATGGTGCCACCTCAACGGCTACCTTATCGGTATCGCCGAGTCCGTAGGTTTCCCGGAGTGAGACCGGGGCGATGATCTCCAGTATGTCATCAGGGTAGTGCGATCGGCCCGGGATGACGATCCCACAGGGGGTCTCCCGGAAGCGGCAGGGCAGGCAGCGGGCATTCCCGAAGGTGCGCTCATCGGCGGTAAATCCCTCGATCGGGATCCAGTCCCGCTGGTCCAGCCGTTTGCGAATCGGGAGGCTGGAGGGATCGAGCCTGATATTGAGGGTTCCGGGGAAGGGGGTGAATCCCAGGGCCCGGGTGAACTGTGCCACGTAATGATCCAGGCTCATGTAGTACTTCCCCTCGCCAAGGCCGGAAATCACCGTTCCCTTGAGGGAGTACTCCCCCGATTCCTGCACAAACAGCCGGCAGTAGTCCGAGTATTCGCGCCTGAGCTCCTCCTCCCCGCTCCTGGTGATGGTGATGTACTGCCCGTCCGGGCCGACCGAGCGGGTGAGCAGCATCTGCCGTTCGAGTGCCTGGAGGCGCCGGGAGGCGGTCTGGGGACTGGTTCCAAGCGTGCTCCCGAGCGACTGGGAAGACACCCACACCGGCCCTCTCATGCCTCCCATGAGGGCCAGCGCTTTGAGAGACTGGAGTTCCTCAGGCATGATCATACATATCAAAATTGAGATGCTTATTATTTATGGGTATCTTTTCACCTACTTCGGGAAATGTCGAATCCCTATTCGGTAATTATATCAGCCCCCCTGCCCTCAACATATGGCATGAAATCTGATTTGCGTCATCAGCTTGCAGAGAAGATGGCGGGCGAGATCACGCTTTCAGACTCCCCGGGCAAAGCCCTGAAGAAATGGAGGATGAGCTTCAACATCCCCCAGGGAGTGCTCTCCGAACGGCTCGATGTCTCCCCCTCGGTCATCAGCGACTACGAGAGCGGGAGAAGAAAAAGCCCCGGAACGGCCGTGGTGGGAAAGATCGTGGACACGATCCTCTCCATCGATGAGGCGAACGGTGGCAAATACATCAAGAAGTTCGGAAAGATCCTCTATGCAGACATCGATGACAACGTCATCTATGACATCCATGATTACCCGCAGCCGGTCCCGCTGAGTTCGTTTGCAGGAATCCTGGGCTGCAGAACCGTCTGTGGTTCACTCTCCCAGTCAATTTACGGGTACACGATTATCAACAGTCTCAACGCGATCACCCAGCTCTCATCGAACGAGTTCAACCGCATCTACGGCTGGAGCACGGAGCGTGCCCTCATTTTCACCGAGGTGACCTCCGGAAAGTCACCCATGGTGGCCATCCGGGTAACGCCCTTCAAGCCCCGTTGCGTGGTGCTCCAGGGTATCGAGCCGGAACTGGTCCACCCCCTGGTGCCGAAGATGGCAGAACGGGACCACATCACCGTGCTCTGCACCGCGATGGGAGTCGAGGAGATCGTGCGCGTTTTGAGGGAAGAGCAATGGTAGGAATCATCACCTACGGGGTCTACATCCCCCGCTACAGGATCAAGGTCGAGGAGATCACCAGGGTGTGGGGAGCCAATGCCGATGACATCACCAGCGGCCTTGGCGTATTCTCAAAGTCGGTTCCCGACCTTGACGAGGACACCGCCACGATCGCTGTCGAGGCGGCCAGGAATGCCCTGGCACGGAGGGCGATCGACCCCGCCGCCATCGAGGCAGTCTACGTGGGTTCGGAATCCCATCCTTACGCGGTCAAGCCCACGGCATGCACGGTCGGGGAGGCCATCGGAGCCACCCCCCGCATGACCGCCGCCGATTACGAGTTCGCCTGCAAGGCGGGAACGGCAGCAGTCCAGACCTGCATGGGGCTTGCCAAGAGCGGCATGATCCGCTACGGTCTTGCCATCGGGTCCGATGTTGCGCAGGGAGCTCCCAGCGATGCGCTCGAATACACCGCTGCTGCAGGCGGCGCCGCCTTTGTCATAGGCAGGGACGACCCGATCGCCCTGATCAACCGTACCTGCTCGTTTACCACCGACACGCCCGATTTCTGGCGCCGCGAGGGGCAGGACTACCCGCGGCACGGCGGCAGGTTCACCGGAGAGCCGGGATACTTCCGGCACATCGAGGGAGCGGTTCAGATGCTCTTCGACCAGACCGGGAAAAGCCCGAAAGACTACACCTGGGCTGTCTTCCACCAGCCGAATGCCAAGTTCCCCCAGCGGGTGGCAAAGATTCTCGGGTTCTCGCCCGAACAGATCAAACCCGGCCTGGTAGTGCCGCGCCTCGGCAACACCTACAGCGGATCATCGATGATCGGGCTTGCGGCCACGCTGGACATCGCGGCGGCAGGCGACCGCATCTTTGTGGCCTCGTTCGGGTCGGGTGCGGGGAGCGATGCCTTCGATATCGAGGTGACCGATGCTATCGAGGCGGATGCGTTCCGGCGTGACGCTGCACCGGGCGTGGAGCAGCTCCTTGCCGATCCCATCTACATCGACTATGCCCGGTACGCCAGGCACAAAGGGAAGATCGTGATGCAGAAATGAGAGACGTTGCCGTTATCGGGGCCGGATGCACCACCTTCGGAGAGAAATGGAACACCTCGTTCCGGAACCTCTTCGTGGAGGCCGGGATCCTCGCACTCGAGGATGCCGGGGTCGCCGGCGAGCAAATCGACGGGTTGTATGTCGGGAACATGAGTGCCGGCCGGTTCGTCGAGCAGGAACATATCGGAGCGCTCATCGCCGACTATGCCGGGCTGGCATCACACCACATCCCCGCAACCCGCGTCGAAGCCGCCTGTGCCTCGGGAGGGCTCTCCTTCCGCCAGGCGGTCATCGCGGTCGCTTCCGGCATGGAAGACATCGTGGTCGCGGCCGGTGTCGAGAAGATGACCGATGTGGCCTCCGGGGCGAGTGTTGACACGCTGGCCGGGGCCGCCGACCGCGAATGGGAGGGCTTCGTGGGGGCGACCTTCCCCGGGCTCTATGCCATGATCGCCACCGATTACATGAACCGCTATCCCCTCACCCGGGAGCAGCTGGCGCAGGTGGCGGTCAAGAACCACTTCAACGGGGCGCGGAATCCCATCGCCCAGTTCCAGCAGGAGATCACGCTCGATACCGTGCTCAGGTCATCCCTGGTCGCCGACCCGCTCAGGCTCTTCGACTGCTCTCCCATCACGGACGGGGCAGCGGCTGTCGTCCTTGCGCCGCTCGACCGCGCACGGGAATTCACCGACACGCCGGTTAAGGTGCTTGCCAGCGCCCAGGCAAGCGACACCATCACCCTCCATGACCGGCGCGATATCAGCACGCTCGACGCCACGGTGGCCGCGGGCAGGAGGGCCTTCGGGCTGGCCGGACTCTCCACCGCAGATATCGATCTCGTGGAGGTGCACGACTGCTTCACCATCGCGGAGATCTGTGCCATCGAGGACCTCGGATTCTGCCGGAAAGGAGAGGCAGGGCGGCTGACCGCAGAAGGCGTGACCGCGCTCAACGGCGATATCCCGGTCAATACCAGCGGCGGCCTGAAGGCCTGCGGCCACCCGGTCGGCGCGACCGGGATCAAGCAGGTCTTCGAGGTCGTCCAGCAGCTCCGCGGGGAAGCGGGACGACGGCAGATTGACGGGGCAGCGATCGGGATGACCCACAATGTGGGCGGCACCGGGGCAACGGTCGCCGTGCATATCCTGGGGGTGTGATCAGGATGTCTGTTGCACGATTCTGGAGAAAGATCCCCCAGCGCTACAACCTGATCGGGACCACCTGCACCACCTGCGGACGCTACTTCTTCCCGCCGCGATCCTTCTGTCCCGACTGCCGCCGGGCAGGAAATGTCGTCGACTACAAGTTTTCCGGGAAGGGGACCGTGATCACCCATACGGTCATCCGGACGGCGAGCGAGCAGTTCGAGCAGATGACCCCCTACGTGCTGGCCATCGTGAAGCTCGACGAGGGTCCCCGGATTACCGCACAGCTGGTCTGCGCACCGGACGAGGTCCGCATCGGGATGCGGGTGAGACCGGTCTTCCGGAAGATCGCCGCCGACGGGGACAGCGGGGTCATCTACTACGGGACCAAGTACGCTCCGGCTGAATAATCACCCTCCCCTTTTCTGATTGCCGATGCGCGAACGGCTGGAAGGTTGACCGCCTGCACGGGGTCCCGGGCGAAAAAAGATGCGGCTGAATGAAAGCTCCGGGAGCGTGGCATGGTCGCTGATGGTGAGAACGGTCCGATTCTGTCCTCACTCCACCACGATATCATAGACCGCATGCCACCTTCCCGGCGAGTACGAGCGGACGTAGCGTTCCGTCACTTCCCTGACCGGGTAGTTCCGGAGCTCCGGCAGGGCCTCCCCTTCGGCACCCTGGAGGACATAGCAGTGGATCGAGCCACCGGGCCGGCAGAGGGCGAAGGCGTCCGGCAGGAAGGGGAGAGAGCCGGTCGGATGGTTCATGACGACGCGGTCGAAGGACCAGGGGAGGAAGGCGCGGATCCGTGAGGCGTCGCCGAGGAACGCAAGCACGTTGTCGGCTGAATTCAGCCGGATGTTCTGTTCCAGGAGGCGGACCGCGCCCGGATTGATATCGACCGCCACCACCAGCGAGGCCCGCTCCGCAAGGGAGATGGCAAACGGCCCGACCCCTGAGAACAGGTCAAGCACCCGCTCACCCTCTCCCATCTGCGCGACGATGCGTTGTCGTTCCGTAGCCAGCCGGGCGGAGAAGTAGGCTTCCGAGAGATCG
>JAAEET010000016.1 GCA_013415565.1 Methanomicrobiales archaeon | reverse complement strand
CCCGGTGCACCCGCACCCGGATTGTCTGATTTTTCCGCGATCACGATCGGTCCGGGGGCCTTTACATCCGGCAGGAACCCGAAAGATTGCTCCTCCTGCTTCTTTTCGCTGCCCAACAGTGCACCGCTCTCTTCATACAACAGGGGACGTATATCCTCCGGCAGGATCCGCCCCTGTTTGACCAGTGCTGTCAATGCCTGCCGCACCGCTTCTTCGGCAGACAGCGTTTTGGCCACGAACCGTTCCCTGTTTTCCCAAAGCAGTGCCGCGGCCTCCTTGGCGGTTTTCTCGGCCAGTTCCGGAGTTTTTGCCCAGACATTGACCACGGGCGAGTTGAAGGGGACATCGGCGAAGGCAAATCCGTAGGCAAGCGAAAACTCGTAGATCCCTTCCCGCTTGGCGATCTCCTCCACCTTCTTCCGGATCGGCGCGAAGAGATTCCCGTCCATGGTCGACATGCACTGCATGATCATCGGCAGCCGCTCGAAATGACCGTAGGGTTTGATTTCACCCTTGACCATGGCCGGAAGCAGCTTGGCGCCACGATACGCGGTCTCGTACATGTCGATATGGGGATAGTGGTAGACGATGGTGAGCAGGTCCAGCTGCCTGACATCGTCATCACTGAGGTTGCTGTGGTGGTCCTGGGCGCTGATCACTTTGACCCCCGGTCCGAGCTGTTTCCGGATCGCCGCGGTCAAATCCGTCTCCGCATCATCGATGCCTTCCGCAACACCCGCCCCGTGCAAGCAAAGAGCAACCCCATCCAGCGGCATGGCCTTCGCCAGCCGGTCGAGGATGTCCTTCTTCATTATCTCATAGGCCTTACCGTCGATCGTGCCCCCGGCGCTGAAACTCCAGAATGTGGTGGGGACGATCTCCACGTCGGGAAACTCTTCGAGTGCGGCGATAAACCCGCCCATGTAGGTTTTCGACCCTTTGTAATCGTCGATGAGGGCCTTGTCCGTCCACTGCTGAAAACCGGTGGTCATATTACCGGTTATCTTCGCCGTTCCCATCGTTGCATCGGCGAAGGTATTCACTTCTTCAAATAAACCCGAAAGCGCAATCCTCATTTTTCTCTCCATTGTCTACCCCTTTTTTACTGAATTGTGTTCTTGTAGATCTTCCCGTCCTTCATGATCAGCGCGATGTTCTCCTCCGGTTTGGTCAGGATCGAAATGTCCTCGAGCGGATTGCCGTTGATGAGCAGGATGTCCGCGTAGGCACCCTCCTCGATGACGCCCAGCTTGCCGGGGTAGGGATTCCGTGGACCCGACATGGCGAGCAGCTCGGCTCCGCTGGAGGTCGCCTGGCGGAGGATCTCTGCTGGTGTGAACCACCTGGTGCGGAACTTGAATTCGTCGTTAATGCGCTCCAACGTCTCGGGGTCGGTGACGATATCCGAGCCAAAGGCAATCCTGGTGTAGCCGATTTTCTTTGCGATGGTGAACATGTTGTCAATCCCGTCATAGGCCTGACGATGCTTGTTGGCCTGATCCTCGTTATACCCTTTCGGGATGAAGGTGTAGACGATGACCTGTGGCGAGAGCCAGATGTCCTTCTCTTTCATGTAGCGGAGCGTTTCCTCGTCGATCAGGTTGGCATGCTCGATACTTTTCACGCCATTGTCGATTGCGCGCCGGATACCAGCGCTGTTGTAGACGTGCGCGAGAACGTAGGTGCCGAAATCCGAGGCAGCCTGTACGGCCGCCCGGATTTCCTCAGGCGTGAACTCGACCACATCAAGAGGATCGGAGCGGGAGCCTGTGCCACCTCCCACCGCGATCTTGATCTGCGTGGCGCCCCGGCGCAGGTTCTCGCGAACGGCCTTCAGCACCTCGGGTACCCCGTCCACGACCACCATGTCGCCCCAGCGCACCATTGCATCCCAGGTCCCACCGTACAGTGCATTGTCATCGGTATCCAGCCGATGGTCAGCATGGCCCGCAGTCTGGGAGATCATAGGTCCGGACGGATAGATGCGTGGACCGACGATGATTTCCTGGTCGATGGCCTTCTTCAGCGAGTAGCTGTTGGCTGCGACATCGCGAACCGTTGTAAACCCGTTCACCAGATACGTCCGGGCGGTCTTGGTGGCGGCGTATGCCATGTACCGGGTGTCGTTTTTAAGCTCGTTGAACGGCACCTGTCCAACGAGGTGTTCGTGCACAGCGATGAAGCCCGGCGTCATCGTGCGGCCCCCAGCGTCGATGACGGTGGTATCGCTCGTGGCCGTGATCGACCTGGCAATCCTCGTGATCTTGTTGTCCTCGATCAGCACGCTCATACTCTCAGTGAGCTTCTCGCTTTTCCCGTCGAATATGCGAGCATTCGTGATTAGCAGTGTTTTCATGGCCATGTCCTTTTTTCCGCTGAGTTTGATTCCTAAACTTTATTCTTGTAAATCTTTCCGTCCTTCATGATCACGACAAAGTTCCTGTCCGGGTCGGCAACGAGGTCAATATTCTCCAGCGGGTTCCCGTCCACCAGGATCAGGTCGGCAAGTGCGCCTTCCTTCACGACGCCCAGTTCGCCAGGATAGGGATCTCGCGGACCGCAAAGTTTGAGCAGCTGGGCATTATCGTGGGTGGCCATCTTCAGCACCTCATAGGGTGTGTACCACTTCTTCATCTTGGCCAGGAATTTGCCCTGTTTCGCAGCAAGCGCGGGATCGAACAGCATGTCGGTGCCGAAAGCGGTTTTGACCTTGTACTTCTTGGTGAGCGCGATGACTTTCTCCAGACCGGCAACACACTGCGCATACTTGGCCGTGCTAATGGGATTCTCGAATTTGAAAGCGTCTTCGTCACCAACCGACATTGGCTGCATACTCCACCACACGCCCTTTTCTGCCATCAGTTTCGCGGTATCCTCCTCTATGAAGAACCCGTGCTCGACGGACAGGGCACCGGCTTCGATCCACTGCACGATGGCCGCGTCGGTGTTGGCGTGGATCATGACGTAGGTGTTCCAGGACCTGGCAACGTCGCAGATCGCCTTCATCTCCTCAAAGGTATACTCCGTGACATCAAGCGGATCATACAGGGAAGTTACGCCGCCTCCTGCCATGGCCTTGACCTGGCTGGCACCCATGCGAAGCACCTCCCGGGTGCGCTTGATCACCTCCGGCACCCCATCTGCGATCAACACGTGCCCAACTCGCTGCACGTAGTCGAGCGGAGTGCCCGGATTCTCGGGCACGTCATTCGGGCCACGAAAGTCACCGTGACCGGAGGTCTGGCTGATGTATGGGCCGGAGGGATAGATTCGAGGGCCTTCGATCAAGCCCGCATCAGCGGCCTTCTTGACGGGGAAGACATTGGCACCAGCATCCCGCACCGTTGTGAAGCCCCGTAACAGCGCTTCTCGAGCCTTTATAGCGGCCTCAATGCTGAGCAGTCCGAAGTCGTAACTCAGAACTTTGCTGATAGGCCAGGAATTGAACATGGTGTGCCAGTGGGCATCGATCAGCCCCGGCATCAGCGTGCGGCCTTTTCCATCTATGACATTGACCCTGACTTCTTTCTTGACCTTCTTTTCAGGTTCGTACACGACGACGACCTGATTCCTGGAACCTTGAAAATCATGGGCGCTTCCCCCGGCAACCTCTTTCAAACCACCGGTCTTTACATCAAGTTCATAGGTGTCTGCGATTTTGATGTTTTTACCGATTTTTTCGAGCTTGTTTTCAACCACGAGCACATCATGGCCAGTTAGGCGGGTTTCGTTCTGGCCATCAAAGATGTTGACATTCTTAAACAGGGTTACTTCCGAGGGTATGTTTTTCATTTTGCCTCCTTCATTAAAGGCGAACATAGATCAATATCGGTATAAAAACCTTGCCTGCACATTTTCAACATATTTTTGTGCTGGAAAACAGGATCTCTACTGACGAATATCATTTTAACCAGTTCAGGGTGATGACAGATTTCTGATCCCCTCTGCCTGTTTAACCCGTGGAGATAACATGTCCAGCCGCGAAGAGATCATCCGGGAAGCGGGCCTTGAACCCTGGATTCTTTCCGGACGGGCCTATCCCCGCCCCCTCCCGGACGACCTCATACCGTTCTATTGCTACACCCGGGACGGCGGCCATTCCCTCCTTGTCGTTCTCGAGAACGAGTACCGTGCCGGGCAGAAACCCGAGCGCTTCGTTATTCCCGCACCGGTGAAGACAGTCCTCCGGGCAGGATATCACGTAAAAGACGGACTTCTCTGGAGCACTCTTCCCTATCGACCGGACTCGGGACTGGTGGTGGAAGAAGGCGACGTGGAGTTCTGATACCCGATCCGGACACCTGAGGTCCTGCTTGTTAACCCTGCCCGAGTCAGACGGGTTCGGAATCCCGATCGAATCCCCTTCCTTCAGCAAAACACCAGTCAATCCATGTCTTTAATTAAAAAAAATCCTTTTCCGAACGAATTCCGACGCAGGAATGAACAAAGCATTAATAGGATCAGATTGTATCTCTGTCTGCTATGGAAGAATCAGTTACGCTCAAGGTGAAGGTACGGACGTTCCCGAGCAAAGGCAGGGCCCGGGTGAATGAGACGGTGATGCCCCTTCTCGCAGCAAAGGAAGGGGAAGCCCTCCTCATTACAAAATATCCGGCGGTCTGGGATGAGAAGACAAAGACGGTTTCCGTGACCGGTTATGCCGACAACATGGTCGATAAATCGGTCATCATGCTCAGCCCCGAAGACATTGCCGCTCTGGGTGTTGCTGAAGGTGACCCGGTCTCGGTGGTCAGAAAGGTCACCTGGACCGAGAAGGTCATGAAAGGGGCAACCAAAACAGGGGACACGGTCAAGGAAGGTGCGGTCAAGGCCGGGCAGGCAGTCAAGGAAGGTGCGGTGAAAGCCGGGCATACCGTTGAGAAAGGAGCAAAAGACGTTGCTGGCAAGGTTACTCCCAAGAAAGAAGAGAAGGAACTCTAAAGGGAGAAGGTGGCGTACATGGCGAACGAAACCATTGTCGTGGGGGTTGTTTCTCCCTACTGGGACTGGTTCCAGTCAGTGTTCTGGATCATCATCCTGGTTATCATCCTCCTGATCGTCTATTTCATCATGAAGGAGATTCGCCTGATGGCGAACACGAGGAGGCTGGCCGAGATCGATCTTGAGAAGGAGAAACTCTCATTCATGAAGACCGAGATGGCGCAGCGGGGGCAGCCGTTTTTCCGGATTCCGCCCGAAAAGATGGGTGAGATCAAGACGCTTGCCGATGAGAACATCGTGCTTGAGACCGATATCTATGCCCAGCACAACGTTGTCGACAAGAGGATTCAGCGGCTCGAAAACAAGGTCAAGCTCACCAAGCTGGACCGGTTGATTGAGCGAATCAAGAATGAGGAGAAGAAACTGGAGTGATTTATATGGAGGAGACTGCGGTACCAACTAAAACCTCCCGGGCGACCCGGTTCAAAGAATCCCTGGTTTCACTACCCCATAGCATCGATGAACAGCTCCCCACGATGGACAAGAGTCTTGACCGGTACTTTGACGCCCACATGTCCGCAATCATCAGCGAATGGAGGCTGATCACCACTCATACGCTCGATGAACTTGATGACAGGCTGGACAGGGTCGCGACCGAGATCAGGAACCTTGAGAAAGGGCGAAGCGAGATTGAAAAGAGGGTAGCCGCTCTCGATGCCGGAATCCGTGAGCTGGAGGTCGGACGATGATCGGGATGGACAGCTACATGAACACCTACCTGGACAGAAGGATGAAAAACCTCATCCAGGACTATGATCTGGCAACCGAGAATGATCTTGGTGATTTCGAGAGCAGGCTCAAATCAGTCGAGGAGGGGGTTATGGAGATCGAATCGTTTGAGACCAGTACGGAGACAAAGCTCGACAACCTTGAGGAGCGCCTGAAGAAACTGAAGGAGGCCAGGAAATGACTCCCCTTGAGGCAGCCCTGATCGTCATTATCGTGGCAATCCTCCTGTTCCTGATCTACTACTACTGGAGAGGGACAAAGGGGGAGGTATCACTCTCGCGACCGGTTGAGAGCAGGGTCGACGAGTATCTCGACCGCCGGTTCGAACTGATGATCGATGAATGGTCGCTTGTCAGCCGGACGAAGCTCCAGTCGTTCCGGGACGCCAAGGAGGAAATCCTCACCAAAGACGAGACCCGGGTTGCCGCCCTGAAAGATTTCAGGGAGGAGATGAGTGAGAACCTCGTCCGGATGGAGGGGCGCCTGGATGCTCTGGAAAAACAAATCGGCCCGAAATAAGGAGAAAAATCCGGGAAGGGAGCGCGATCTCCTCTCCCGGATCAGGGCGGATATCCCGGTCATGCGAAAGCAGGGACTGCCCCCCGAGAAGGATCCGGCAACCTTTTCCCGTTACCAGTGTGACCTCTGCAGCAGCTCGTTTCCCCTGAACGAACTACGGCAATGTACCCTGTGCGGGAGGTGGGCGTGCCCCTCGTGCTGGACGGAAGAGTACTATATCTGCAATTCGTGCAATGGCATCCTCAGGCTCCACCTGATTCCCAATCAGCAGAAGAGCGGACCACGGAAGTAACCACTTTTTTTCGGATCGATTTCACAAGGTTCAAATCGGCCCGATCCCCACGTTTTCCCATGAGTCACGATAACAAACCTGCTCCCCTCTGTCGTGTCTGCGGACATCCTGAACACGAGGGCGGGGCGGAGCACGCGGCGGGGGTGTGCAGGGGATGCCTGGCGAAAATCGGCATCGTCCTCCTCATCGTCATGATCATCACCAGCTACGTTGTCTGGTTCGGTCTTCTCTAACGGCCATCACCTGAAGCGCGTGGAGAGGATGGTCACGGAACGGGGATCGTCTCTCCCGGTTCCAGGATCTCAACACGGATATCCGTCGTCCTCTCGAGAGCTGCCTTGAACGGCACCGGATCCTGCCGGATCACCGGCCAGGTGTTGTAGTGGATGGGAATGACCAGCCGGGCACCGATGAACCGGGCCGCGATCATCGCCTCCTCGGGGCCCATGGTAAACCGGCCGCCGATGGGGAGCAGGGCGACATCCGGGTGGTAGAGTTCTCCTATCAGGCGCATGTCCGAGAAGAGTGCCGTGTCGCCGGCGTGGTAGACCTGGACGCCCTCCATCCCGACAACGTACCCGGCACAGCCGCCGCCATTGTATCCCAGGCCCGCCTCCTCGATCCATGAGGAATGGATGGCAGGGGTCATCCGGAAGACGACCCCGTCGAGCGTGATCGCTCCCCCGAGATTCATGCCCTCGGCAGGAACTCCCTGTTCCTTCAGGTACTTGGCAACTTCGTTGATCGCCACCGTCGGCCGGCACAGCCGGACCGCATCGCCGAGGTGATCGGCATGGCCGTGGGTGACGGCCACCACATCAACATGGTCCGGCAGATCCCCCTCCGGGATGAATGGATCGATCAGAACTGTTTTTGTCCCCGAAAGGAGCACGCAGGCATGTCCGAGAAATGTGAGCTCCATGATAGGGTACCATACCCCGTCAGGCCAGAAATAAAGTTCGGAGTGGCGCTTCCGCCCGCTCAGGTGACGTCGATGAGTTCTGCTTCCGTGATATCGATCGATTCACCGAGGCTGTCCTTGGTGGCGCTCCGGGTCATCTGTTCGGACAGATCGCGGTCCTCCATGACATCCTTGATCCGTTCCAGGTAGGGATCGATGCTCTCGTCGTCCCGTTGTTCGATGACATGACGGTACTCCCGGAGCGTGGAAGGGCTCACCCCGAGTTCATCGCTGATCTCCTTCATGGTCTTCCCCGAATCCAGGAGTTCTTCCATCTTCTCCCGGTCAAACGGCATGCGGAAATCAAGATCCCTGAAGAGTTTGAGCCTGACCCGGGCACGGGCAACGGTCTTCGAGAGTTTCTCGTCCCCGAGTTCCCGGGCGATCTCGGTATCGTTCTTCCCCGCGTAGTATGCGGAAACCAGCTTCGCCAGTTGGATTGGCTTCAATTTTGTCTTAAAAAGCCCCTGTTCCAGAATTTCCCGCATGACCAGCGCGATTTCCCGCTCTACGGCTTCACGGTCACGCAGGGTCCCGTGAATTTTCTTCATCGGCTCAACAATCTTTGTTTTTCCCGAAATATTGGTGAAGAGCTGGAATAACTGCGATTTTCTGTTGTCGTCCTGCATGGTTGAATTACCGAAATACATACCGGGCATCGTATTTAAGACTATCTTTCTCAGTCGCGCTCTCGTTGAAATACGAATAAAAAAAAATTTAAATCTGGAATGCCCTTGATTTAGGGCTTTCAGGAGCAGGATTCAGGACAGGATCCATTATAAAAGACCACTCTCCTCCTCCCGGCCGCCGCGTTCCCAGAGAGCTTTTTGTCTCCGGTGTTCAATATAAATAGAACACCGTGATCGCCATGAGTGATATCTACGATACCATAATGGATCTGGCAAAACGGCGGGGTTTCATCTGGCCGACATCAGAATGTTACGGTTCGGTGGCCGGTTTTATTGACTACGGCCCGCTCGGATCGATGATGAAGCGGAACATCGAGAACGCGTGGCGGAGGTTCTACGTCATCCGGGAAGGGTACTACGAGATAGAATGCCCGACCATCGGACAGGAGGACATTTTCATCGCTTCCGGACACGTGAAGGGATTCTCCGACAAGATGTGCCAGTGCCCCAGCTGCCGGGAGTTTCTGCGGGCCGACCACATCGCCGAGGCGCACGGAGTATCCGGCGCATCGGTGCTGGGAACAGAGGATCTGGCTCGTCTGATCTGCTCGCTCCCCTGCCCGGCATGTGACGAAGTACTCGGGCCGGTTGATGTCTTCAATTTCAACCTGATGTTTCAGACCGCGATCGGCCCTGGTTCCCAGCGGAAGGGGTACCTCCGGCCGGAGACGGCTCAGGGGATGTTCACCGATTTCCAGCGCCTGCTCCGGTTCTACCGCGACAAGCTCCCGTTCGGCGCAGTCCAGATCGGGAAGTCCTTCAGAAACGAGATATCCCCGCGGCAGGGCATGATCCGGCTCAGGGAGTTCACGCAGGCCGAAGCTGAAATCTTTGTCCATCCCGAAGAGAAGGTCCACCCGTCGTTCTCACGGTACGAGGGATACAGGGTGCCGCTTCTTTCCATCGCCCAGCAGGAGAAGAACCAGCCGCCGGTGACCTGTACCATGGGCGAGGCCGTCGGAGATGGAACGGTCGCCAACCAGTATGTTGCCTACTATCTCGCCCTCACCCATGAACTCATGGTCTCCATCGGGGTGAATCCGGAAAAGCTCCGGTTCCGGCAGCACCTGCCCGACGAGCGGGCACACTATGCCGAGGACTGCTGGGATGCTGAGATATTCTCCGAGCGTTTCGGCTGGGTGGAGACGGTCGGCATTGCCGATCGGACCGATTACGATCTCCGCGCCCACGAACGGCAGAGCGGGGAGCGGTTCTCGGTCTTCATTCCCTATGAAACTCCCAGGAGGGAGAGCCGGATACGGGTCATTCCCGACATGGGGGCACTCGGGCCGCGGTTCAGGGGGAATGCCAGGGCGGTGGCAGAGGCGATCTGTGCCTGTGTGCCGGGTCCCGAGGGACTGACGGTGACCATCGACGGCGAAGATGTGCTGATCACCCCGGACCTCTACACGGTGAAGGAAGAGATCGTTGAAGTTCCGGGAACCGAGGTTGTTCCCCATGTCATCGAACCATCCTACGGAATCGACCGGATGATCTATGCGGTGCTCGAACACAGTTACCACGAGGAGATGGTTGAAGGCGAGGCACGCCGGGTGCTCAGGCTGCCTCCTGGCGTTGCACCGGTTCAGGTCGCGGTCTTCCCGCTCATGAACCGGGACGGACTCCCGGAGATCGCCCTTGAGATTGCGGCCGCGGTCAGGGGGGTCGGGATCCTGGCCGAGTATGACGACTCCGGTGCAATCGGGCGGCGTTACCGGAGGCAGGACGAGGTCGGTACTCCCTTCGCCATCACCGTTGATTACGATACCAGGGACGACGGGACGGTCACCCTCCGTGACCGGGACAGCATGTGCCAGGTCAGGGTTCCGATCGAGGGAATCGCCGGTCTCGTCCGGTCCCTGATCGACGGGCACAGGAGTTTTGCAGAGCTCTGACATGGCCTGGATCACCCACCCCCTGGTCCGTCCCGGGAGCCTTGAATCGAGGGCATACCAGCTCTCGATCGCCATGCGGGCGCTGGATGGCAATACCATGGTGGTGCTCCCGACCGGGCTTGGCAAGACGGCCGTGGCCCTCCTCGTGGCGGCATCCCGGCTCTACAACGAGGGAGGACGGGTGATGATGCTCGCCCCCACAAAACCGCTCGTCGAACAGCACTACCGTTTCTTCAGGAAGTTCCTGGTCACCGGAGATGACGAGAAGACCTGCGTTGTCTTCACCGGTGAGACCCCCCCGGACGAACGGCGGCGGGGATTTTCGGATGCCACGGTGATCTTTGCCACCCCCCAGGTGATCAAGAACGACCTTCTTGCCGGTGCCTACACGCTCGGGGAGGTCAGCCTGCTGATCGTGGACGAATGTCATCGTGCCGTCGGCAACTATGCCTATGTCTTCATTGCCGGCCGGTACCGGGAGACCGCACGCTCGCCGCTGATCCTTGCCATGACCGCCTCTCCGGGAGGAAAGGAAGAGAAAGTCCAGGAGGTCTGCCGTAATCTCGGCATCGGGATCATCGAGACCCGGTCTGAGCACGACCCTGATGTCGCCCCCTACATCCATGAACGGGAGATCGAGGTGATCGAGGTTCCCCTCCCGGTGCCTCTCAAAGCGGCAGTGGATGACCTGAACGACCTGCTGGAGAAGAGGCTTGCCAGGCTCCGGGAATTCGGCTACGCCGTCCCCCGTCGGCAGCAGCTCTCGATGAAGAGTCTCCAGTTCCTGAACGCCCAGATCCAGGAACGGATCCACGAGCGTGATTCCGCAGGGTATGCCGCAGCATCGATCTATGCCGAGGTGATGAAACTCCGGCATGCAGTCTCCCTTGCCGAATCACAGGGGAGCAGGGTGCTTGCCGGCTACGTCAACCGCCTGTATTCCGAAGGAACAACCGGGGGTGGATCGAAAGCAGCCGGACGACTGGCCAGGGATCCGGTCTTCATCCGGCTTCGTGACCGCTGTATGTCGTGGACGGATGAACTGCACCCCAAGATGGAGATCATGGCAGGGGTTACCCGGAAGCAACTCTCGGAATTCCCGGAGAGCAGGATCATCATCTTTGCCAGTTTCAGGGACATGGTCCAGCAGATCGTCGATTTCCTGAATGCCCGGGGGATACCTGCCGAGCGGTTCGTGGGCCAGGCAACCAGGGACACCGAACGGGGCCTCTCCCAGAAGAAGCAGATCGAGGCGCTCGACCGGTTCCGGGCGGGTACCTTCCGCGTGCTCGTCGCCACCTCGGTCGGCGAAGAAGGGCTCGATGTGCCGTCAACGGACATGGTCATCTTCTACGAGGCGGTGCCTTCCGAGATCCGGAGTATCCAGCGGAAGGGGAGGACCGGGAGGAGCGGGAGCGGGCGCGTGGTGGTGCTGGTCACCAAGGGAACCTCCGATGAGACCTTCCGGTTCGTGAGCCAGTCGCGGGAGAAGGCCATGGCGAGCGGGATCCGGCGGATCGGGGTGCAGATGGAGACCGCTCCTGCAGGGGACCCGGTGGAGGGGCTCCAGAAAAAGATCGATGAATTTACCGATGACAAGCCGGAGATCGTGGTGGACGACCGGGAGACGTCCTCCCACGTGGTCGAACGGTTGTCCGATCTCGGGGCGAGGATCACCATCCGGCGACTGGAATCCGGCGACTATGCCGTCGGTGACCGAATCCTGGTCGAGCGGAAACGGGCGAGGGACTTCGTTGACACCCTCGTTGACCGCGACCTTTTCGGCCAGCTGAAGGAGCTTGCCGCCCAGGCGATCCGCCCGGTCCTCATCATCGAGGGGGGAGATCTGTATTCACAGCGCGATATCCATCCGAACGCCCTGCGCGGGACCCTTGCCGCCCTGTCAATCGACTTCGGTATCGCCATCCTGTTCTCCCGCGATGAAGAAGATACCGCCCAGCTGCTCATGGTCATCGCCCGCCGGGAAGGGGAGCGCGGCGACCGGGCTCCCCGGTTCCCGGCCCGCAAAGCCTCTGCATCGTTCCAGGAAGAGATGGAGATGATCATCGCCTCGTACCCGGACATAGGGCTGAAGAACGCCCGATCGCTCCTCGAGGAATTCGGGTCGATACGGGCGGTAACCGGGGCAGAAGAAGAGGATCTGGCCCGGGTCCGGGGCATCGGGGAGAAGAGAGCTCACCGGATCTTTGAGCTCTCCCGGAAGAGCTACCGGTAAGTGAGAAGCCGGAGGGCTTCTATCCCTCGTTTGAGTGAGTTCATCAGGACCATCACCCGCTCCGGATCGGGCTCCTCCCGGATGCGGAGGGAGAGCGCGACCAGGGTGCCTTCGAGCGTCGCTGCGAGGGACGGGTGCCCTATCCCGGCCGGTTCTTCCCGGTCCGGGGCCGCCTCCCCTGACGGTTCAGGCTGCAGCTGCTCCCCGCGCTGTTCCTCGCTGCCCTGCATCTCCCTGCAGACCACGCACAGCGTCTCACCCTTGACCTCAAAAAGCGGGCATCCACACGACGGGCAGCAGGCAGAGAGCATCTTTCCCCCTTTCAGGAGGTAGTCTGCCATGATCTCATCTTCACGTTTCATGGGGCACGTCCCGAGCTGATATGTTTTATCAAACTATATAAATGGGAATAGTTGTATTAATAAGAGAAGAGGGGACAGCATGCCGAATCCCGAGAAGACCATCGATAACTGTATCCAGATGCTGCAGCACATCATGGATGACAGCACCATCCCGCGGAATATCCGCCGGGTCGCTGATGAGACCAGACAGCTGCTGATGAACCAGAACAAGGGGACCGGGCTTCGTGCGGCCGAGGCGATCTCAAAGATCGACGAGATCAGCAATGATCCGAACATGCCCGTCCATGCACGGACACGGATTTGGGAACTCGTCTCCACGCTGGAGACCATCCCGCTCGACTGAGCTGGAACTCTTTTTCCGAAAGGCCGGGGTCCAGTCCCGGCTCCCGTGACCATCCTTAGTCCGTTACGGTGACGATCACGGTACGGTTCCTCCCGCTGCGCACATCGAGTTCGAGCAGGACAACCTGCTGCCATGTTCCGAGGAGCGGTTCTCCCCCTCCGACAGGGATGGTGAGCGACGGTCCGATAATCGATGCCTTGACATGGGATCTCCCGTTCCCGTCACCCCACCTGCTGTCGTGGGCATAGGAGATTTCATCGGGGGCGACAACGGAGAGCGCCCGGTTCAGGTCGGAAAGCACACCGGGCTCATATTCGATGGTGGTCACGGCGGCGGTCGATCCGGTGATGAAGACACTGACCATTCCCTCCGAAATCCCGCTCTCCCTGACAATGGACGTGATCTGGGGGGTAAGATCGATGATATCACCTTCGGCCCGGGTCATGATCTGGAGATTCTTGCGGTACATACGATTTACTCATAGACGGTGTACCACTGATAGTTTTTCCGTGGCTGGTTCCGGGACGGGACAGCGTCAAGGGAAGAACCCTGAGGCTGCCGGTCCACGGGAGGGGATATCTTTGCTGAAAGGGGTAAAAATTAGGAAAAGAGGGGCGGGAAGACCGATCACGAACCTGGCTGTTCGGGTTGCCCTCGCTTCGCTTCGCCGGGTCCACCGGTATCCGGTTGCCCTCGCTTCGCTTCGCCGGGTCCACCGGTATCCGGCTCACCGGCCTCCCCATTGTCGATGTCCGGCGGAACAACGGCAATTCCGACGACGCGGTCGCTCTCGTCCAGCCGCATAATCCTGACTCCTTTCGTCCCGCGCCCGATGACCCTGATCTCGGAGACCGCGGTCCGCATGACGATCCCCGATGCGGTCATCACGATGATCTCGTCGGTATGGGAGACGGCACAGGAGGCGATGACCACGGCATTCCGTCCGAGCTGGATGTTCCGGACACCCATAGTCCCCCGGCCATGCCCGCGGAAATCATCGAACTCGGTCCTCTTGCCGAATCCCGCATCGGAGATGGTCAGGAGGTGATCCTTTTCGAGGAGGGTGACGGCGACCACGGTATCGCCCCCGCGCAGCTTCATGCCCCGGACACCCTGGGTATTCCTGCCCACCGTGCGGACGGTGTCCTCGTGGAACCGGAGACTCTGTCCGAAGCTGCTGGTGAGGATGATCTCCTTGCTTCCGTCAGTCATGATCACATCGACCAGCTGGTCGTTCTCACGCAGCCTGATGGCGTTGGTCCCCACCGAGCGCGGGAATGAGAACTCTTTCAGCGGGATCTTGATGATCTGCCCGAGCCTGGTCGCAAAGAGGAGGAACAGCTCGGGGGAGAATTCCCGGACAGGGATGATCGCGGTGACCACCTCGTCCCGAAGGTTGAGCAGGTTCACGATGGCTTTTCCCCGGCTGGTGCGGGAACCCTCCGGGATCTCGTACACCTTCAGCCAGTACACGCGGCCGTTGCTGGTGAAACAGAGGAGGTAGTCATGGGTACTGGCGATAAAGACATTCTCGACATAGTCCTCCTCTTTCGTCGACATCCCGATGATCCCCTTTCCGCCCCGGCGCTGCTGCCGGTAGGTGTCGATATCCATCCTCTTGATATAGTTGAGCGAGGTGAGGGAGACCAGGACCTTCTTGTCCTCGATCATATCCTCCTTGTCGATAGAAATCGCCGAAGCACTGATCTGCGTGCGCCGGGAATCCCCGTATTTTTCCTTCACGCCGATCAGTTCGTTCCGGATCTCGGCCCGGATATTCTTCTCGTCGGAGAGGAGCTCGCTCAACCGGGCGATCTCCTGCTCGAGCTCATTCTTCTCGTCGAGAATCTTCTTCTGCTCCAGCGCAGCCAGGCGCCTGAGCTGCATCTGGAGGATGGCCTGCGCCTGCACCTCATCGAGCCCGAACCGGGATATCAGGGTATTCTTTGCCGTCTCCGCCGTATCCGATGCCCGGATCGCCGCGATCACCTCATCGATCCGGGAGAGGGCGAGGAGGAGGCCTTTCAGGATATGCACCCGTTCTTCGGCCTTTTTCCGGTCGAATTCACTTCTCCGCCGGATGACCTCGACCCGGTGCATGATGAAATGGTTGATGAGCTCACCAAGCGGGAGGTAGCGGGGCTGGTTGTCGACGATAGCGAGATTGATGATACCGAACGTGCTCTCGAGCGCGGTATGCTTGTAGAGCTGGTTGAGGATGATGCCGGGGATGATGCCCTTCTTGAGGTCGATCACCACCCGGAGACCTTCCTTGTCCGATTCATCACGGATATCGGCAATCCCCTCGATCTTCTTTTCCTTCACCAGTCCGGCAATATGCTCGATGAGGCGGGCCTTGTTCACCTGGAAGGGAATCTCGGAGATCACGATCCGATCGCCCCTGGTGCCGCGCTCTTCGATCTCGGCCACTCCCCTGACCACGACCTTGCCCTGCCCGGTCTCGTAGGCGGCCCTGATTCCTTCTCTCCCCATGATGACGCCGCCGGTCGGGAAATCGGGACCGGGAAGGATACGGAGCAGGTCGTCGACCGATGTATCGGGCTGCTCGAGGCACCTGCAGACCGCATCACAGACCTCCCCGAGGTTGTGGGGCGGCATGTTGGTCGCCATCCCCACGGCGATGCCGCTCGAACCGTTCACCAGGAGATTCGGGATTTTGGCCGGAAGCACGGTCGGCTCGGAGAGCGATTCATCGAAGTTGGGGACAAAGGCAACGGTCTCTTTCTCAAGGTCCTTCAGCAGCTCCTCGGCGAGCGGTTCCAGCCTGACCTCGGTGTACCGCATGGCGGCGGGAGCATCTCCGTCGATAGAGCCGAAGTTTCCCTGGCCCTCGATGAGCGGGTAGCGGTAGGAGAACGGCTGTGCCATCTTGACGATGGTATCGTAGATCGCAGCATCTCCGTGGGGGTGGTATTTCCCCATCACGTCCCCGACGACGCGGGCACTCTTCCGGGTGGGCTTGTCGCTGGTGTTGCCCATCTCCCACATGGAGAAGAGCGAGCGCCGGTGGACCGGTTTCAGACCGTCCCGGACATCGGGGATGGCCCTCCCGATAATCACGCTCATGGCGTAATTGATGTAGGAGGACTTCATCTCGGTCTCGATGGTGATGGGGATAACCCGCGACGCGGCGGAACCGGCTGTGACGGCCGGGTCCTGCTCTTCAGACGTCAAGGTTGGTCACCTCCCGTGCGTGCCGCTTGATGAATTCCTTTCTGGCATCGACGTTCTCCCCCATCAGCTTCTCAAAGATCTCGTTTGCGTAGACAGCGTCCTCGATGGTGACCCGCTTGAGCACCCTCTGCGCAGGGTCCATGGTCGTCTCCCAGAGCTGCCCGGCGTTCATCTCTCCCAGACCCTTATAGCGCTGGACGCTGACTCCCTTCTCCCCCAGCTCTGCCACGATCCGGCGCATCTCCTCCTCGCGGAAGGCATACCGCTCCTGTTTGCCTTTGGCGATCCGGAAGAGCGGGGGCTGGGCGATGTAGACGTATCCTTTCTCGATCAGTTCCTTCATGTAGCGGAAGAAGAACGTGAGCAGGAGCGTCCTGATATGCGCCCCGTCGACATCGGCATCGGTCATCAGGATAACCAGGTGGTAGCGGGCCTTCTCAGCATCGAACTGCTCGCCCACCCCGGTACCGATCGCCGAGATGAGGGCCTGGATTTCCGCGTTTTTCAGGATCTTGTGGGGGGTCGCCTTCTCCACGTTAAGGATCTTGCCCCGCAGCGGGAGAATGGCCTGGAACCGGCGGTCCCGCCCCTGCTTGGCCGATCCGCCTGCCGAGTCGCCTTCCACGATGTAGATCTCGCTCTTCTCCGGGTCACGCTCCGAACAGTCGGCAAGTTTCCCGGGAAGGCCGGAGGTCTCGAGCGTGCTCTTCCTCCGGGCAAGCTCGCGGGCGTTCCGGGCAGCTTCCCGTGCCCTCGCTGCAGCGATCACCTTCTCCACGATAGCTGAGAGAACTTTCGGGTTCTCCTCAAAGTAATCGGTCAGCGACTGATAGACCAGCGAGTCGACAATACCACGGACAATGCTGTTGCCGAGCCTCATCTTCGTCTGCCCCTCGAACTGGGGATTTGCCATCTTGACGCTCACGATCGCAGTCAGCCCTTCACGGACATCCTCACCGCGTATGGAGAGCGCTGCTTCCTTGATCAGGTTGTTTCTCCGTGCAGAGGCGTTGATGGCACGGGTGATGGCGCTCCGGAACCCTTCCAGGTGCGTACCCCCTTCCCGGGTATTCACGCTGTTGACGTAGGCAAACACCTGTTCCGAATACGAGCTGACGTACTGGAGGGCCACATCGATATCGATCCGGTTCTCGGTGTCCTTCTTGGATATGGCGATGACATCAGGATGGGCAGGAGTCGATCCCTCGTTCAGATACCGGACATACTCACAGATTCCACCCTCATAGCAGAAGGTTTCGGAATCACCGCTCCTGTCATCCGTTATGGTGATCTTCACGCCGGAATTCAGGAACGCGAGCTCCCGCATCCGGTGGGTGAGGACATCGTAGTCGAATTTCAGGGTTTCGAAGATGCTCCCGTCCGGCAGGAAGGAGATCCTGGTCCCCGAGAGGTTCTTTTCGAAGAGGCGCAGGAATTCCCGCCTGTCGGACCCTGCATACCCGGCGTTCTCCCCATACCATGCCCTGTACCGTTCCTTCATCTCGGCAAGGCCTTCTTCGCGGACGGAGAGAGGTGACGTGACTGCCCCCTTTGCAAACCGCATCTCATAGACGTTTCCGTCCCGGTACACCACGGCGGAGAGCCGGGTCGAGAGGGCATTGACCACGGAGACACCGACCCCGTGGAGGCCCCCCGAGACCTGGTAGCTGTTCTTGTCGAACTTGCCGCCGGCGTGGAGCACGGTGAGCACGGTCTCAAGCGCACTCCGGTCGGTCCCGGGCATCACGTCCACCGGGATGCCCCGGCCATTGTCAAGCACGGAGATTGAGCCGTCTGCATGGATGGTGAGCCAGATGGTGGTGCAGTACCCCCCGAGCGCCTCATCTATGGAGTTATCGACAACCTCGTAAACCAGGTGGTGGAGACCCCGGGTATCCGTGCTCCCGATGTACATGGCCGGCCGCTCCCGTACCGGCTGCAGGCCTTCCAGAACTGTTATGCGGGACGCGTCATACGTTTCGGTCATCGCTGCCCTCCGCTAAAAAGGTATCATGAAAAATATCAGTCCCCTCACACGTAGTATTGGTCGTATAACCACTTAATGCTGATTATACGGCTGATAATTCAACGGAATTCCCCCAGATCCGGATCGGGGATCCCGAGTGCCTTGTCGATCGCGATGATCAGCCGGTTCAGCACCCGGATCACCTCGGCAGCATCCTCCTTGTCCATGCTTCCCGGCTGGTGCCAGACGACCCGCTTCCGGAGCTGGGTCACCAGCTCCTCGATTTCGGTACCCCTGAACTGGGCCGGGATTTCGAGGCCCTCCAGGTGGTCAGCCGCCCCGTAGAAGGCCTGCTCGGGAGGCAGGGCGAAGTGTTTGCAGATCAGCGTGATGCTGGTGATAAATCCCCTGCCGAACTTGCTCTCCATGGGGAATAGTAGGCACCCGGAACATTAAATCCTGCTCCTAGCCGGGGGAGACGATACCGGTCCAGACCAGGACCGGGGTTGCGACGGCCAGCAGCAGCCCGGCCGAGAGGAACACCCAGTCCCGTGGCATCAGGGGCTTCTTCGAGATATAGAGGTGGCTTTCCCGCCCGTATCCACGGCAGAGCATGGCCAGGTAGGTCCGTTCCCCCTGCTCATAGGACCTGATGAAGAGCGTCCCGACAGCATACGCCAGTTTTTCGAGCCGGTAGCGGTAGGGGAGGGAGCGGTCGAAGGGATCGAAGCAGCGGGTTTCCAGGGACTGGCGCATCTTCCGGATCATATAGCCGAAGACGTAGAGATAGCGGAGCATCATGCCAAGCACCAGGGTGAACTCAGCCGGCAGCCCCAGCCGGCCCGCACCCTCGAGCAGGTCCTGGGTCTTCGTGGTGGAGGAGAGGAGGATGATGAAGGAGACGGAGACCAGGAACTTGACCAGCAGGATGGATGCGAATTCCACCGATTCTGCGTAGATCTCGATCCCGAACGGGAGGGTGGCAATCGTGGTGAACGTCTCGTAGTACCGGTTCCGGAAGAAGATCTGGAAGACAATCAGGAACATGCCGAACGGGAGGATCATGGCCAGTCGTTGTGCATAGATGACCGGGGAGAGGCCGGAAAGACCCCAGAGGACGGCGCAGAATATGAAGAAGATTGCCCCGACGGTATACACCATGGTCGAGTAGGGGACGGCAACAATCGCGATGATGGCCGCAAAGGCCACCACGATCTTCACCCGGGCATCGAGGGTATGGACCGGACTCTTCCGATAGGCGTATTTCTCAATGAGGAAGAGGTCATCGATCATTCCCGGCCCCGGTAGCATCGCAGCAGTGCGGCGGTCGCTTCATCGAGCGTGAATGCATTGCCGATATCCATTCCCTCGTTCCGGAGCGAGCGCAGGAGCTTGGGGATAACCGGGATATCAAGGCGGACGGAGGTGAGCAGTTCCTGGTCGGCGAATACCTCGGCAACTGTTCCCCCCGCAACAATCCGGCCGCGGTCCATGACATAGAGCCGGTCGGCGACTTCAGGAACGAGCGATACATCGTGCGTGGAGAAGATAACCGTGATGCCGTAGCGCCGGGCAAGGGTATTGATCACCCCGATCAGGTCTTTTACTCCCTGGGGATCGAGGCCTGCGGTCGGCTCGTCCAGAACCAGGACCTGCGGTTCCATGGCAATAACCCCAGCAATTGCCACCCGTTTCTTCTCTCCTCCGGACAGGTGGTGGGGAACACGGTCCCGGAGGTGTTCGATCCCGACCATGGAGAGCGCTTCATCGACCCGGTGGCTGACCGTCTCTCCATCGAGGCCCAGGTTCATCGGCCCGAACGCAACATCCTGTTCCACGGTGGGAGAGAAGATCTGGTCATCGGCGTTCTGGAAGACCAGTCCCACGAACTTCCGGACCTCCCTGATGTTCTGGTCGGTGACCGGTTCCCCGTGGATAAGCACCGTGCCGCTGGAAGGCCGCAGGATGCCGTTGAAGTGCTTGAAGAGGGTGCTCTTGCCTGCACCATTCGCCCCGATCACTGCAATACGGGAATTTCTTTCAGCGATGAAATTGACTGCGTCAAGGCCTTTCACACCGCCAGGGTATACATAGGAGAGATCGCGTGTCTCAACGAGGTGCATTGCAGGAACTGTTTGACCAAAAAAGGATAAATAGTCTCTTTTTCTACTCCGGCCGTGCCATGATCCTGGAGAGGCCGAAGGCGATGGCAAGGACGAGAACGGTCCCGATGATGATCGCCGCGGCTTCACCGTACTTTGCCAGACCTTCGATGGTGTAATCGGGGAACGGGGAATCGAACGAGAATTCGTTTCCGGTGATTGCCGTGACCTCCTCTTCCGCCGCTTCAGCATGCTCCTCGCTGATCTCCGATCCCTGGATCTCCTTGGCTCCGAAGATGCCAAAGAATGCGCTCTCCAGGCCGTCGGGGTTGCTCGATGCGATGAACGGGGCTGCGGCCGCAATCACCAGGGCGACGGCAAGACCGGCGAACAGAAATGTCCTTGTATTCATGAGGAGACCGCCCCCGACGGCTCTGCCATGATATCAGGGCGGGCGGTATGGATCAGGTAGATTGCAACGGCAGTGATGCCTCCTTCGATCACCCCGATGACCGCATGGTAGAGGCCCATGGAGAAGAGGCCGAGTTCCAGCGGGAATGTGCCGGCGACGGCCATTTCAACGGCGGTCACGAGGGCTGCGATGAAGAGCGAGAGCCATCCGGCGATGAATGCCGCGGGATAAATATTCTTGAAGAGCGGGACGAGAGCCCGGTAACTGTAGAACCCGACAAATCCACCGATGACCCCCATATTGATGATGTTTGCACCCATCACGGTGAGACCTCCGTCACCGAACAAAACCCCCTGGACGATCAGTACCAGGGTGAGGACGAACACCGCTGCAAACGGTGAACCGAGCACGATTGCGGCGAGCGCTGCTCCCATCATGTGGCCGCTCGTCCCCCACGGGATGGGAATATTGATCGCCTGGATGGCGAAGATTCCTGCAGCCAGAACGGCAACGAGCGGTATTTTATCATCTTTCATCTCTTTCCGCGCCCACCTGAGGGAGAGGGCAATGAAGATCAGGGCAATGATCCAGTACAGCGCAGCCTGCGGGATCGGGATGAATGCGTCCGGAATGTGCATCGTTTCACCTTTTAATATGAATATGAATTTTCGTATGAACTGATAGGTAAAAAAGATTATTATTTGATAATTTGGCGTACTCCTCCTTTGAGCAGTATGCCGAGAACAGGAAATAATTTCGGATTTTTCAGAAGGTGACGTATGACGGCTGCCGGCCGGTCCATATCCCCGAACTGGCGGATGTCATCAATGATACCGGGATCGTTGAGGAGCCGGACCAGCCGGTCGATATCAACCGGGGAGAGCTGCTGCCGGAGACGGTAAACGCGGAGGCCGAATTCAAGTTCCCGCCCGAAATCGGCCTTCCAGCGCTGTTCATATCCGGCGAGCACGGCATCGGTCGTGTCGTTCCGCAGGCATGCCTCACCGGCAACTGCCGCAGCATGGGCTGCAGACCGGACACCGGTATACACCCCCCCGCCCGAAGTCGGTTTGGGGAAGCCTGCCGCATCACCGACGAAGAGGGTCGCATGACCGTAGGTCTTTTCCATCACCCCGAGCGGGACGGTCCCGCTCACCAGGTGGATAACCCCTCCGTCGCAGATGCCCCGGCAGAACATTCTGAACCTCTCCGGTATGTCCTGTGTTCCGGCCAGACCAATCCGTGCCCGCCCTTTCCCGATCGGGATGACCCAGCCGAAGAACTCCGGTGATGCGTCAGGGTAAAGTTCGACGTGCGAGCCATCCATGTGCCGGATGATCTCCGCCTGGAGTCCCGCAAGGAAGATCGGGGGGCGCGGCATCCCCAGTGATCGGGCGACCGGACTCCTCGGCCCGTCGGCTGCGATCAGGACCCTGAAGGGGATTTCCCCTCTCCCGTGCACCCCCCGCGTCCTGACCGCCTGTCCTTTCCTGCCGGAATATGCCGTCTTCAGCCGCACATCCGCTCCTGCATCGGCAGCATGCATCGCCATCTCCCGGTCAAGGATTGCACGGTCGGCCACGAAGGCACGTGTCCTGCCCGCATCAAACGAGAGCTCAGATCCCTGTGCGGTAATGATCCGGGCACCGGAGACTTCATGGAGGATCGATCGCCGTGATACCCTGCACTCCCGGAAAGCAGCCTCCGAGAGGAGTCCGGCGCACTGGACCGGGTAGCCGATGGTCCCGTGCTCCTCGATGAGGCAGGTGGAGAGTCCCTGCTCGGCGCAGTGCCGGGCAGCGGCACTCCCGGCCGGCCCGGCTCCGACCACCACCACATCATAGTGTCGCATCAGTCGCGTCCCGTACTCATTCCATGGAACCTCACATACTATCATGATTTGGCAGGCTCCTTCGCCGCCCGCTCCGTCTTCGTATGAGGCCACCTATTTGATGGGTGCGGTGCAACCTGAGTGCATCATGGAGAAGAGTCCGCAGTTTGCGTGGAAGCAGTGCCTGGTCATCCGCTCGGACCTCAGGATGAGCTGCGGGAAGATGTGTGCCCAGTCTGCCCATGCAGCGCTGCTCGCCTACGAGAGGGCTGATGCGGTCACCCGGCGCAAGTGGCTGGCGGAGGGGCAGAAGAAAGTGGTCCTGAAGGTCGCCGGTGAGCGCGATCTCTACGAGCTGAAGGTCATTGCCGAAGCGGCGGGAATCGCCGCAGCACTGGTGCAGGATGCCGGGATGACCGAGATTCCGCCGGGAACAGTAACCGCGCTCGGAATTGGTCCGGCAAAGGCAGAGGACATGGACCGGATCACCGGATCGCTTTCGCTGCTATGATGGAAAGCAGCTTTCCCCTCGAGCTGGCCCTCGGCATGCACTACTATGCCAGCGACACCCCGGGAATCGGGGGGAGGCTCCGGACGGATCCCGAGGATTTCATTGTCGAAGAGATCCCCCCGGTTACCGGCGATGACGGTCCATACCTGATCCTCCGCCTGACCAAGAAGGACTGGGACCAGCAGCGGGCGCTCCGGGAGATCGCCCGGCGGCTGGGCATCTCCTACCGGAGGATAGGCTTTGCCGGAACGAAGGACAAGCATGCCGTTACCAGCCAGGTGATCTCGATTCCCGGCATCTCCGAAGAGGATATCGGCCGGGTGCGGCTGCGCGATATCAGGCTCGAGGTGGTCGGGAGGAGCCACTCCCCGATCACGCTCGGGTCGCATACGGCGAACCGGTTTCACATCACCATCCGGGAGGTTGCATCGGAGGGGCTGGCCGGTATCGTGGCGCAGGTATCGGAGGTCTGCAAAACCGCGGTGCCGAACTATTTCGGGATCCAGCGGTTCGGGGTGATGCGGCCGATCACGCATACCGTGGGCAGGCACCTCCTGAAAAGAGATTATGAGGGAGCAGTGCTCTGCTACATCGGGGAGGCCTTCCCGGGGGAACCGGAAGAGGTCCGTTCCGCACGATTGTCGTTCCTTTCTTCCGGGGATACCGCATCAGCAATCAGGGAGTTCCCCCTGCCTCTGGCCTACGAGCGATCGATGCTTCATTATCTGGACGGAAAACCCGGCGATTACCGGGGCGCACTGGCAATCCTTCCTCCGAAGATCCTCTCCCTGTTCGTGAGCGCATACCAGTCGTGGCTCTTCAACACGGCCCTTTCCGCACGGATCCGGGAGGGGGGCACCCTGACCGACCCCCTCCCGGGTGACCGCCTCGTCTTCGAGCACGGCCGCGAGGACCGGGTCACCGAAAGAAACATCGGAAGTGCCCGGCTTCAGCTCCAGCGGGGGCGGTGCCGGATTGCCCTGAGGATGCCGGGCTGTAGCCCCTCGGCCCCGGAGTACGCCGACCATGATGTCATGGCGTCGCTTCTCGAAGATGACGGAATCCGGGAGGAAGATTTCTGTTCAGTGCGCGAGCTCGTGAACACGAGGTTTGAGGGGGCTGCACGGCCGATCTCCCTCTCCGCAGACATCTCATCAGGTATCGGGGAGGACTCCGTACGGCTCTCGTTCTCCCTTCCACCCGGACAGTATGCCACCACCATCTGCCGGGAGTATATGAAGGCCGACCCGCTGATGATGATCTGATTGACGACCGGGGCCGCGTGGTGCAGATCTGATCCTCCCTTTCACGAAAGGGTCCGGGCACCGGCAATAGCGTCATGGAGATTGCCGATCTCGTCGATCAGGCCGAGATCGAGTGCTTCTTCCCCGCGGAATATACGCGCATCCTCGATCATGCTCCGGTCAATCGGGCGCTGGGAGAGGATATCCCTCATGAACCGCTCGGCGCTCTGGTTCACGATCTCCCCGGCGTATTGCCGTTCTTCTTCGGTGAGGGGGCGGTATTCCGCTCCCATATCTTTCATGCTGCCCGATTTGATCACCTCGACCTCCAGGTTCTCCTCCGTCATCCAGCCGCTGATGTCCGTGAAGATCCAGGCGGTGCCGATACCTCCGGTGAGGGTATCGGGGCTGGCATAGATCCGGTCAGCATAGGCGCTGATATAATAGGCCGACGACGTCGCGATATCCCCCATCGAAACGACCACCGGTTTCCGCTCTTTTGCATACAGGATGTCGGCCACGATCTCCTGGGCGCCCGCCGGGGTGCCCCCGGGGCTGTTGATACGGAGCACGATGGCATCGACCATCGGATCGTCGGCTGCATTCCGGATCGCCCCCCCGACCGACACACTTCCGGCATACCCGTTGCCGGACTCCCCGGTGACGATGACCCCCTCGATGCCGATGACCGAGATACCCAGCTCCCGGGAAAACTGAGGCAGCATGACCGCGATGACGGCAGCCGCAAGAATAACCGCGAGTATCGCGATGATAAAGAGGATATGGCTTTTCTTCCGCGACTTCTGGTCAGCCGGATCCGGCAGCATCTCCCCCGCCCCCGCCGGTATAGAGGACATCGTACTCGGTTACCAGGTTGGTCCCGCACAGGAAAAAGTTCTTCAGGGACAATCGGATCATCTCCTCCTCGGACTCTATGTGCATACCCCCGACCAGCGAGGGAGTATCAGAGCCGCCGACGATGAAAGGGAGGTGAATGAGCCGGATCTCGTCAACGAGCCGGTGATGGAGCATGTGCCAGTTCAGGGTCGGGCCTCCCTCGATCATGAGCTTCCGTATCCCGAAGTCTGCAGAGAGGATCTGCATGAGCCTGGGGAGCGAGACGTGATCGGTCCCGGCGAGCACGATGGTCGCCCCCGCTCTCCTCAGCGCATCCACCCGTCCCCGGGGCGCTTTCTCCGAGACCGCGATAATGGTCGTTGCATCGGGGGAGAGTACATTCGCATCAGGAGGGATGTCGGCCATGCTCGCGGGAATCACCCGCACCGGGTTGTCGCCCTCGACATATCTCACGGTAAGAAACGAGTTGTCGATCCGGATGGTGTTTGATCCGACCATGATGGCATCGCTCGCCGCCCTCGTCTGGTGGAGGAGGATTTCGGTGGCGTGATCCATGTACTTCATCAGGATCTTGCTCGAGCACCCCTTCTTCAGCGTCAGCTTTCCATCGGCGGTAATCTCCGACATCATCAGCACATGCGGCCGGTCCGGTGATACTTCCACGAGAGACTCCTTCCAAGAACGTTCGTCCTGCTATGTAATATCATTGTCTGAACAGAAGAGTGTCCCGGCAAAGCTAGTATTTATCCTGTGCGATGCTACTTAGATGATCCATGAATATAACCGCACTCCGGCCGCGGCTCCTCAAATACGTCGAGCCGATCGCCACCGTCTTCTGCAGGGCCGGGATAACTCCGAACCAGATCTCCTTCCTCTCGCTCCTCTTCGGACTACTCTGTGCGGTCTGTTACTTCTACCGGATGTTTGTTGTCGGCAGCATCTTCCTTTTTCTCTCGGCGGTCCTCGATCTGGTGGACGGGAGTGTTGCCCGGAGGACCGAGAAGGAGACCCGGTTCGGTGCGGTCTTCGACTGGATCGTCGACAAGTATGTCGATGCCCTGGTCATCCTCGGAATCGGGCTCTCCGGAATCGCCATCCTGTCACGGTTCAGTGACCTGCCCGCTGCCAGTGATTTCGCGATCGTGGCGATCGCCATCATCGGGTCGCTGATGAATACCTTCATCAAGCCGGTGGTGTATGCAGAGACCGGCTACGAGGAACGAATCGACGGCAAGATCGAGGACCCCCTCGAGGGGGTCGGATTTTTCGGACGCCCGGAGACCATCCTCGTGCTCATCGTAGGCGGCCTGACGGGGTTCATCTGGGTCGCCGTGCTGCTGATCGCCATCGGGACCAACCTCTCCGCACTCCAGCGGATCATCTATCTTTATAAAAGACTCTCCTGACCTCCCCGGAATACAGGCGGGTAAGATCTGCAGCGAGGTCGGCAAGCCCCGGGATGATCCGGAACAGGGAGTACGCGATGCCGACCAGGAGTACCAGGGCCAGCAGCTCGGCAATGACATTATGAGCCCAGAAGAAACTTTCGTAGCCGAATTCCCCGTTCCCGGCAATTGACGGGAGATAGGGGAACCACTGGCCGGTGTAGGCAATGATGACCGCCGTGTTCCTGACAAGGTTCAGGATGTAGATTGTCGGGACGATGAGCAGGAACGAGAAGATCTTCTGCCGGGTGGTGGTCGGTACCGCAGCCGCGACCCCGAGCATGATGGCTATGGCCTGGATCCCGGTACAGGCGAGGATGATCTCGACCCGGAACCCGTTCCTGATCACCATGTTCCACGCCGCCAGCAGGGCATCATGACCAAGCGCGTTCACCAGCCAGAGGGTCTGGCCGACCACCACCGATATCAGCCAGTCGCCGAGAGGTGTGAACGCGAACGGGGCATAGACCAGAAATGCGACAGCGGCTGCCCGGGAGAGCTGCTCCACCCGTGCATCGCCGCGTACCAGGTATTTTGCCGTTATCAGGAGGAACGGAACCGAGAGGACTGCCAGGGTCGGGTACAGGTAGTTGTTGATCGAGAGATAGTACGGTATTTCGGCAAAGAGGAAGAGCACCATGGCTGTCCACCCGAACACGGCACACCAGTTCCGGATTGCCGTCGGGATGAGAAAGGCCAGGAAGAAAATGCAGGAGACCAGCACCAGGTACTCGTTCATTCCCAATATAATCGGTGCCGGGCGGAAAAAGGGTTGCGATGGGGAACTCCGGGCGTTCAATCCCCGAAACGACGTTATCCAAGCCTTAATCATGCATGTGATCGCATGAGTAAAGCAATGTTCTGTCCCGAGTGCAAGAGCCTGATGATCTCATCCGGGGGCCAATTGAAATGCCGGAAATGCGGGTACATCCGGAAGATCACCGATGACGATCAACTCCAGATCAAGAGAAAGAGAAGTGAAAAGGAGATCGTCATCGTCGAGGATGAGGAAACCGTCAGGACGCTTCCCACCATCGCTGTCAAGTGTCCGAAATGCGAGCACAACCTCGCCTTCTGGTGGCTCCGCCAGCTCCGGTCTGCCGATGAGAGCGAGGTACGGTTCTTCCGGTGCTGCGAGTGCGGTCATACCTGGCGCGAATACGACTGATTCCTGATAATTCCCGGACAACGTATCTTCACTGGTTCAAAAAAAAATACCGGAAAAATCCGGTTTTCTGTTCTTACCGCACAATACCCGATTCGTAGTGCATCAGCTTCTCGAACAGGGTCACGGCACCATCGGCACTGGTCTCTTCGGAGAACTCGATCCGCTCCATGAGAACCGTGTTCGGCGGGCCACCCGGACCTGCCCAGGCAGTGCCCTGGAAACCGCGTGCTTCCTGAACCAGAACATCCAGATATGCGGATGCCAGCCCGCTCGAGGGAACATCAGCCACAAGTTCCGTGACGCGGATGTCATGGTTGAGCTCGACGTTTCCACTCCCGGCCGCCGGATTCGGTTGTGGTCCAATTGACATGACGAACCGATCGGTGGTGGTGGTCCTGGCATTTGCCACCGTCATATCGATGGTGCTTCCTGCCTCGGCCCGGTTGCAGTAATACGGGGTCCACAGCGTCTCATCCGCGGCAAACGGGCAGACCACGGCAAACGGCGTATAGTACGACGTTGATGCGCCATCGACCATGATCGCATCGCTCGAAACGACATGAGCCCCGTCGATGCCAATAAATGCGATCTGCTTGGTGGCTTCAATGTTCCACTGCCCGGTGATCTGGTCGCTGGTCTCCACATCGAGCTCCTTGTCGTACATCATGAGGCCGACACCATGGGACTGGGTATCTTCGGTGTAGGTCGATTCATAGATACCTGATCTTTCGGTGGCCAGCGGCGGGATGTTCGGCAATCCCACCGGAGCATTGGTGCTCCTCCACTGGATTTCCGTCGCGGTCGCGAAGTTGCCCACCGCATTCAGCGAGGTGGAGGTCACGATACCTTGCGTCTCAGGAACTGAAGGGATGCCGACATCGGCGAGTGCGTATCCGCAGAGCAGGATACAGGCGATAAATGTCAAGGTAAGGATTTTTTTCATTGCATTCCTCCTGCACAGGTGCCGGGATTCCGGCACTGCATGGTGCTTTCATGAGTGACGGCTAAATCTTTGCGGTTGATCGGACCGATGTTGAGAAGGAATGTGCACCATCGGGGTGTGTTCTGTCTGTTGCCCAATATTTAAAAAAAGAAAAGGAAGGCGTTACCGGACCATTCCTGATTCGTAGTGCATCAGCTTCGTGAAGAGCGTTATAGCCCCGTCGGCGCTGGTCTCTTCCGAGAATTCAATGCGCTCCATCAGAGTTTCGAAAGGCGCAGGTTCAGGGAAGGTATTAATTTCTGCATATCCCCGTGCCTCCTGGATCAGCACATCAAGATATGCAAAAGCCAGTCCGGCCGAGGGAACTCCGTCAACAAGCTCGCTCACCCGGATGTCATGGTTCAGCTCGACGTTCCCGGAAGCCCCGACCGGTCTGATCCCTTCGGAGAGCACGAACCGATCGGTCGTGGTGGTCCTGACGTTTGCCACCGTCATGTCGATCGTGCTTCCGGCCTCTGCCCGGTTACAGAAGGACGGGTATATCGTCGTGATCTGGGTGGCGAACGGACAGATAATGACCGCGTCGGTGGGATACGGTGTCGCTGCACCGTCCACCATGATGGTGTCGCCTGACGTTACCGCCGATCCGTCGATGCCCACGAAGGCCAGCTGCTTGGTGGCCTCGATGTTCCACTGCCCGGTGATCTGGGCACTGGTCTCCACATCGAGCTCCTTGTCGTAGAGCAGGAGCCCGATCCCGTCCGACTGCGTGTCTTCGGTGTATACGGACTCGAAGATCATGCCCTCGTGGTCGGGAAGCGGAGGAATATCGGGAAGACCATTCTGCCCATGGGCTATCCTCCACTGGATTTCCGTCGCGGTCGCGAAGTTGCCCACCGCATTCAGCGAGGTGGAGGTCACGATACCCTGGGTTTCAGGGGTCTGCGGGGCGCCGATATCGGCAAGGGCATTCCCGGTCACCAGGAATACCGCCATGATAAGAAGAACAAGGATGCTTTTCATTCCATTCCCCCTTGGTACCATGCCGGGCGTCCCGGCACTGATTCTGAACTTCTGATGGAGACGTTATATAGCTTTTCAGAGCATTAACGCCGGGAGGCGATCACTCATTCCTGGACAGGGATCATATCCAACGGGAGAGTTACCGGTACCGGTCCGGATACCGGCCGGAAGAAGATTCTCTCGTGGCAGGAAACACCCAACTGTTTATATACTGTCCTGTGGCATTTATAAATATGAAGGTCAAGCCAGAGGACTCTCTCAAGATTGAAAATATCGTTGCCTCCGCGAAGGTAACCGATTATCTGGATCTCCCGGCGCTTGCTTCCCAGATAAAAGATGCAGAGTACAATAAGAAGAGATTTCCGGGTGTCGTCATCAGGATGCAGGAGCCAAAGATCGCGGCCCTCGTCTTCGGTTCGGGAAAGGTGGTCCTGACCGGTGCAAAGAGCATCGAGAGCCTCTCCGAGGGCCTGGAGATCCTCGGAAACCTGCTCCGCGGCCTGAACATCGATATCCCCCAGAAACTCAGCTACAAGATCCAGAACATCGTCACCTCCGCGGATCTCGGTTCCGGGATCAACCTCAACAAAATCGCCGTCGGGTTCAATCTTGACCGGATCGAATATGAACCGGAACAGTTCCCGGGGCTCGTCTACCGCCTGGAAAATCCGAAGGTTGTCGTGCTCCTCTTCGGTTCGGGCAAACTGATCATCACCGGCGGCAAGGAACCGGACGATGCAAAGAAGGCGGTTCAGAAGATCCTGAACGACCTCAAGAACCTCGGGCTGCTCTGAAAGGGAACGATCCAAAAATTTTAAGTTCCTGCCCTGTCAACATTTATAATCATTCTTTTAGATGTACAATTGTAAATAATAATATTTTTATATATTAACTACGTATATTACTGGTATTCAGGTGTGCCGTGATGAGAACAAAGAACGTGATGTATTTTACCCAGGACGAAGAGAATCTGGCAAACCTCCTGATCAGGACCGGCGTGAAGAGGAACGTTGCACGGGTCCTGATCTACCTTGCCCACAACCCCGAGGCAACTTCCCGGGAGATCGAGCGCGGGACCGACCTTCGTCAGCCCGAAGTGAGTCTGGCAATGGCTGCGCTGACCGAGCAGAAATGGGTCGAAAATCGTGAGATCAAAGCGGAGAACAAGGGACGGCCGGTCAAGATCTACCGCCTGTCCTACCCGTTCGGCGAGATTGTCGATGCCATCGAGCGGGAGAAACGCGAAGAAGCAAATACCCAGCTCTCCCTTATCCAGCAGATACGAAACTATATCCAGTAACCCCTTTTCGGATCGGTCCTGTGCGCCCGGGAGAGCCCGGTTCACGCACTGACCATACTTCCTCACATACCCCCGCGTGTCCATCCTTTTCCACCGTGGAGATACGACACGCGATCGCGCCTGGTCCCCTATCCCGGCTCCCGAACTCCCTGCGATGATCGCCGGCGGGACCCATTTCAGGTGTCCTCTCCGATCTTTTTTCCCGCCGGGGGTCATTGAGAAATTCCCGTGTCTGATTCGTACACGGCGAAAAAGAATACCAGCCGGGTCAGCGGGAAAGTTCCCGGCAGCCGTCGCTTTTCCCCACGACCACGGTCGTCTTGTCGGTAAACGCGCAGAAGAGTCCGCACGAGAGGACCCCGGGCATCAGGGAGAGGAGTCCCTCGAGCCGGTCGGGATCCTCGATGGTCCCGAACGAACAGTCGAGCACAAAATTTCCATTGTCGGTGATAACCGGACCGTCCTTCCGGATCCCCTGGCGAAGGACGGGGTCGCCTCCGAGAGCCCGGATCCCGAGCATGACCGGCCGGAGCGCAAACGGTATCACCTCGACCGGGACCGGGGCAGAGAGGAGGGTGGCGATCTTTGACTCGTCCACCACAATGACCAGTTCTTCTGCAGCGGCAGCGACACATTTTTCCCGGGTCAAAGCCGCACCCCTCCCCTTGATGAGGCGAAGCCTGCCATCCACCTGGTCCGCCCCGTCGATCGTGAGGTCCAGTTCAGGGTAGTCATCAAGCGTGGTCAGGGGAATGGCAAGGTCCCGTGCCCTGATCTCGGCCTGGTACGAGGTGGGGACACCCTGGATCCGGAGACCCTCCTGGATCCGCTCTGCGATCCGTTCCATGGCAAAAGCGATGGTCGACCCTGTTCCGAGGCCGACCACCATGCCGTCCTCGACCATCCCGGCAGCGTAGTACCCTGCCTCGCGTTTCAGGTTATCGTCGGGCTGTTCTCCGCGGCCGCGCTTTACTCCTCCGCTCTTCATGATCGCTCCTCCAGACCTCCTCCTCTTCCGGTAAAAAGCCGCTGCAGCTCTTCCCGGGCGGACGGCGCGGTGCAGTCAAGGGTGATCGGCGTGATGGAGATGTTACCCTTCCGCACCGCGTGCACATCGGTTCCCTCCTCGGCATCCTCTACGAGCGGCCCGTTGATCCAGAAGTAGGGTCGCCCCCGGGGATCAAGTCGGCGTTCCACCCCGGTCCGGAACAGTTTGTCGGAGAGCCGGGTCACTTCATATCCCCCCAGCACCACGGAGGGTATGTTCACATTGATCACATCAGCGCCGAGCGGAAATTTCCTCGTGAGAAATGTCCGGGTCACCTCCTGCACCACCCTCTTGGCATCCGCAAAACTCTGCCGGTGGAACCGGGGATCGTCGAACTTGTCCCCCTGGTCCTCAACCTGGAGCGAGAAGGCGATGGAAGGGGTGCCCTGGTTTGCCGCCTCCAGCGCCGCACCAACCGTTCCCGAAGTCATGATGGACTCAAAGGAGAGGTTCTCGCCGATATTGATCCCGCTCACCACCAGATCCGGCCCGAGTGCGAGCGCATAGAGCCCGATGATGACCGAATCGGTCGGTTTTCCCCCGACGGCGTAGGCCGGAACCCCTTCATGGACGATCTCGTTTGCCCGGATCGGTTCAAAGATGGAGATCGATCGACCTACCGCACTCTGCTGGGTTGCCGGTGCCACAACCGTCACCTCAGCGATCGGGGCGAGAGCCTCGTAGGCAGCCCACAGGCCCGCAGAGTTGACACCGTCGTCATTGGTGAGCAGGATCTTCGGGTTCATCGTTCACCATGACTTGGCCGGACGGCAAGAAATACTTGACCGATCGTCAGGCTCATGTCAGAAGCAGGGCCATTGATCATGGATGAGGGCACTTATCGCTGAATACACGGTTGCGCATGATCCTGCCCTTGCTCCCGAGGGGGCCGCCATGCTTGCCGTGCTCAGGGGAAGCTTCGAACGGTGCGGTTACGAGGTGGTCTATCCCGGATCCGGTGACTTTCTCGCCGAGATAACCCGGCTGGCCCCGCAGTGTGATGTCGGCCTGGTCATCGCCCCCGATCACCTGCTCTTCAGCTATACGTCGGCAATCGAGCGGCTGACCCATAATATCGGATGCGGAAGCATGAATGCCGCGATCTGCGCGAATAAAAGGAGGAGTGCTGCGATCCTCTCCCGGAATGGCATTGCAGTACCGGAGGAGGCGGCAGGCGGACTGCGGGTCGTCAAACCGGAGCAGGGATGTGCGGCCCAGGGAGTCCGCCTCACGGACGAGGAGCCAGGTCCCGGAGAATTCACGCAGCAGTTTATCGACGGCGAGCACCTGAGCGTGAGCCTGGTGGGCAGCCGGGTGGTCGGCGATGCCTGCGCCTACTATACCGGCAAGCCACCCCTCCTCCTGGCCGTCAACCGGCAGCACATCAGCGTCGACGATCGCGGACACTTCCACTACCTTGGCGGAGAGACCCCGGTCATCCATCCGCGCCAGGACGAGCTCGTCGGGACCGCTGTCCGGGCGATGAATGTCCTCGGCTGCCAGGGGTATGCGGGGATCGACATCGTGCTCGCTGACCGGCCCTACGTGGTCGATGTAAACCCGCGGATCACGACAAGCATCGTGGGTATCGCCGCCTGCATGGAGGAGGAGATCGCTGACATCCTGGTCGCAGCTTCGAAGGGAGGGGGTCCGGAGACCGTGCACCTCTCGGGGCATGTCCGGTTCGACAGTCAGGGACGGGTGGAGCGGCTGTGATCGGGATCGATGTCGGCGGGGCAAACCTGAAAGTGGTGACCGGGGAAGGTAGCTTTGTCCACTACTGCCCGCTCTGGGAGAAAAGTCCAATCCCGGAAATCCTCCGGACCTACCGCTCCCCGGGTGAGGATGCGGCAGTGGTCATGTCCGGTGAGCTCGCCGACTGCTTCGGATCGAAGATCGAGGGGATCCGGTTCATCGTCGATTCGGTCAGGGACGTCTTTCCCGATGCCCGTTTCTACGGGACCGATGCACGGTTCCACCGGAACGCTGTTCCGGAACTTGCCGCTGCCAACTGGCTCGTCTCTGCCGATTACCTGATGGAGCGTCACCGCGGAGGGCTCCTGATCGATTTCGGGAGTACCACCACCGATATCATCCCCCTCGTCTCGCTCGATGCCCTGAAAGGGATGACCGACCTTCTGCGGCTCCAGGCCGGCACCCTGGTGTATACGGGGCTGCTCCGGACCACCATCCCGGCAGTCATCCGTGAGGTTTCCCTCTCGGGGACCGCCACCCCCGTCTGCCCTGAATACTTCGCCTGCAGTGCCGATGCGCACCTGGTGCTCGGGCATATCAAGGGCGATGAGTATACCACGGAAACGCCGGATGGGAAGGCGAGGGACCGGGAGTCCTGTCTCCGGCGGCTCTCCCGCGTGGTCTGCGCCGATCTCGAAGAGATCGGAGAAGAAGGGGCGTGCACTGTCGCCGAAGCATTCTGGAATGCCCAGCGGTCGCTCATCTGCACCGCGGCCGGGGCAATCCGGCGCCGGTACGGTACCGAGGAGATTCTCTGTGCCGGCATCGGGGCAGATCTCATCTCCCGGGTCCTCGGGGGAAGAGATCTTACCGGGGATCTCGGGGGATGCGCCGATGCACTGCCGGCCTTTGCTGTCCGGGAGGTGGCGGTACGAAACCCTGGCAGCTGAGCATCATCCTGCTGGCCGGATCGCTCGCCGTGACGTTGTTCCTGTTCAGTCTCGGACTTCCGTTCTTCTTCGTCTTCCTCTTCATCCCGCTCATCCCTTTCTTCTCCCGGGAACGGAGAGTGAAGCGATGTCCGGAATGCGGCTTTGAGTCTGCCGGGGATCGGGTGGAGTACTGCCCGTACGACGGGAGCCGGCTAGAGATTCCTGAAGGCGACCAGTGAAAGAGATACCACGGACTGGGGCAGGACCGTTCCGAACATTTCCGTGGTCGGTATCTCTCCGAAATCCCGCTCCTTCAGGTTCCGCACCGTTCCCCGGTCAACGGCAATGCCGAGTGCCCGGAGATAGGAAGCGGTCCTCCCCGGCGTCAGGGAACGGGAGAGAACGACACAGAGATCGACGACAGGGGATCCGATTCGCGTTCCCGGGTAGAATGGCGCCCGGGCCGCGACAACGGCACCACACCCGAGACACTGGAACCGCCGGACGGAGACATGGATGTCCCGCCCGGACCCGTCTTCGATAAGGGTTACGAATTTCCGCCTCTTCCGGTCATACCCGGTGATCTCCCCCCCGCAGTGCGGGCAGGCATCGAGCATGGTGAACTCCTTTCCTTCGACTGCGGAAAAACCGGCCTGGACCAGCGTCTGGAGCATCGGGGGTACTCTCACCGGGCGCATGGCGGGCGCGTCCTCCTTCCGGCAGAATTTTTCGCACGATATCGGTCCTTCATGGCATTCCCTGTCAGAACGGGCCTCTTTTATCCCGGCTGCCGGACCTGTGTGCTTCCGGCAACCCACCAATAATAATCAATTTCATCGGTGTTAATCATTACCGTTAAATAAGGACCGGGCCGAGATCTGTATGTTCGAGGTTTCTACCATGGACGTAAAATATGTACAGACGACCTGTCCCTATTGCGGGACCGGTTGCACGTTTAACCTCGTGGTCAAAGACGGAAAGGTGATCAGTACCGCACCGTATCACCGCTCTCCTGTCAATGAAGGCAAGGTGTGCCCCAAGGGAACCTATGCCCACGAGTTCGTGAACCATCCCGACCGCCTGACGGTGCCGCTCATCAAGAAGGACGGCAAGTTCGTCGAGGCGAGCTGGGATGAGGCTTACGACCTGATTGCCAAGAAGTTCAAGCAGTACAAGCCCGACGAGTGTGCCTGTCTCTCCTCCGCCCGTGTGTCGAACGAGGAGAACTATGCCATGATGAAGTTCGCCCGCGGCGTCCTCAAGACCAGGCACATCGACCACTGCGCTCGGCTCTGCCATGCATCAACGGTCGCCGGGCTCGCGTCAACCTTCGGCTCGGGTGCCATGACCAACTCCATCCTGGACATTGCCGAGTCCAAGTGCTGTTTCATCATCGGGAGCAACACCTTCGAGCAGCACCCGCTGATCGGCCGGAAAGTGATGCAGGCCAAGGCCAACGGTGCAAAGATCATCTATGCCGACCCGCGCTTCACCCCCACCGGGAAGCAGGCCGACCTGTACATGGCATTCAGGTCCGGGTCAGATGTCGCCATCTTCAACGGCCTGATGCAGGAAATCCTCAAGAACGGCTGGGAGGACAAGGAGTTCATCCAGAAGCGGTGCAAGGACTTCGACAAGCTGAAAGAAGAGGTCATGAAGCCGGAGTATGCACTCGACAATGTCTCGAAGATCTCCGGCATACCGGTCGACCAGCTCAAGACCGCTGCAGAGTGGATTGGGAAGGCCGAGTCAGCCTGTATCCTCTAC
>JAAEET010000056.1 GCA_013415565.1 Methanomicrobiales archaeon | reverse complement strand
CAACCCCCCGTACCTGCCCACTTCTCCGGACGAGCGGATGGACGACTGGCTCGAGTACGCGCTCGACGGCGGGCCGGACGGGCGTTTTGTCATCGCCCGGTTCATCGACGGGGTCGGGAGCATGCTCGCCCCCGGCGGCAGGTTCCTGCTGCTGGTCTCCTCGGTGACCGGGATCGCTGAAGTTGTTCGGTTGATCCGGGACGCGGGATTCCGGGCCGAGGAGGTAACACGGACGCAGGTCGAGGGGGAAGACCTGGTGGTCCTCCGGGGAGTCCGGGATCATTCTCGAATAATGTGAAGAACCGAATAGATCGCAGGAACAGCCTCTCCCTGTCACAAGGGAGGGGGAATGAGCACAATCCGAACCTGGTATCGAATCCGGGAGCCCGGCGGCGGGCTGAACTCCGGCCTCCTTCCCGGATTCACTCCGTTAGAAAAGCGGGAGACACCCGGATTCACTCCGTTAGAAAAGCGGGAGACAATCCAGGATATCACCAGCCATTTATTTTTTCAGCTCCCGCAATCTCTGCCAGAATCAGAACCCGCATCATGGTCGTTCAGGTTCCATGGGTGAGAGATCAGTGAACCGGAAAATAAAACGGATGTCCTGATAGCGCCGGATAACAAGGGTGCGCATCAGAGGAGACAGGGAAGGAGGAGCCCCACCGCGGTCAGGCCGAGGATGATGTTTGCCACGACGAGCAGGATGAAGATCCGGCCCATCCAGAGGTGTGCTGTTCGTATCGCTGCTTTCCGTGTTCCTGCCGCCCGGGAACGGAGGAAGGCAAGGAGCAGCGCCACCAGGAGGGTGAGGACGAGGAGGAGGCCGAGCATAACATGGATGAGGAAAGCCGACGGTATGGACGAGAGATAGGGAACCATGAATACCATGCCGGCGGCCAGGATCACGAGCACGCTCCCGATCAGGGCGGTGGCAATGTGGATCCGGTACCACCCGCCGATACGTTTTCCGTACACGGGAAGGAGCCCTGCCGCAATGATGCAGATGAACCCGGTTGCCATCAGGAGCGCGTGCCAGACCCAGCGCGGAGTGGTCTCGAACATACACACCCTCTCGCGCGATCGGCAATAAGGATTGTTTCCTGCCGGATCACGCCCCAGCTCTCCGTCGGTCCCTGCCGGAAGGTTTCAGTATATTTTTATACATGAATGTATAACTTTATACATTACATCTGAATCACGGAGACAGGACACATGATTTTCCGAACGAACCCTGGATTATCGGTATATTTCCCGGCCCCGGGTCCGTGGTGATCGACCCCGTTCATCTCACCTCCCCGGGGGGTAACCGACCCCCCTCTGTCCAGATTTCCAACAAAACCCATCATTCAGGTAGATACCATGAAATCACGAGATATTGCCATAGTAGGCATCCTGCTTGCCGTCGGAGCAATCCTGCGCTATTTCCTGGCCATGCTCCACACCCCGCTCACCCCGAACATGGTGATTGCGTTCTACTGCCTTGCGATTATCCTGATCATGCCGAAGGTGTACGAGGCGCTCGGCATCGGCATCGTCGCCGGCATCCTCTCGATGCTGATCTCGAGCTCGATCTTTCCCCCGGCAAACCTGGTCAGTGAGCCGATCGGGGCCCTGGTCTGCTTCGGGCTCTATGCCGCGCTCCGGAACCGGACGAAACTCGCACCGACCGTCTCCACCTTCCTGACCACGCTCGCCAGCGGCTTCTCCTTTGCCGCGGTCGCCATCATCTTTGTCGGCGCAACCATCCTGGCCAAATACCAGGGAGACATCATGGGCTTCGTCGCCGTCTTCGTCCCCATCGTAGTGATTACGGCGGTCTTCAACGCGGTCATCGTCCAGATCCTCTACGTCCCGGCCAGCCGGGTCCTGATGCGGGGACAGGAATGATCAGCCTCGAGAGTGTCAGCTACGCCTACCCGCGGACGGACCGGGACGCGCTTGCCGGGATCACCCTCTCCCTGGCCCGCGGGGAGTGCATCCTCATCGCCGGCCATTCGGGCTCCGGCAAGACCACCCTCTGCCTGGCAGCAGCCGGCATTCTCGAGCACGAGTACGGCGGAAAGAAGGCCGGCCGGGTGATGGTCGACGGAAAGGATGTACGTGAGTACGCCGATCTCTCCGATCTCTCCTCCCGCGTCGGGATCCTCTTCGACGATCCCGACTCCCAGCTCCTCTTCACCACGGTCGAGGAGGAGATCCTCTCGGCGCTGGAGCGCCGCGGGTTCTCCCCCGGAGAGGTCGAGGAGCGGCTCGCCCGCGTCCTCTCGGTCACCGGGCTTGAAGCCCTCAGGGACCGTCCTCCCCATGCCCTCTCCGGAGGCCAGAAGCAGCGGGTGGTGCTCGCCACCACACTCGCGCTCGGCACCGATATCCTCATCCTGGATGAACCGACCTCGGAGCTCGATGAACAGGGGACCGAGAGCATCGTCCGGCTGCTTGCAGAGCTCAAGGCGCAGGGGAAGGCAATCCTCATCGTTGAGCAGAAGTATGAGAAACTGGCCCCTCTCATCGACCGGATCGTTGTTCTCGAGAACGGGCGGATCCGGGTCGAAGGGCCGCCGGCGACCGTCCTGGCGGACGAAGTCGCCCGCCGGGTCCTCATCCCCGACTTCTCGGGGATCGGGACCGCGAAGAACGGGACGAACGGCGAATCCCCCATCATCCGCACCGGAACCCTCTCTTTCAGGTACGGTGAAGTGGATGCCCTCTCCGGCGTCGATCTCTCGATCGCCCGGGGCGAATTCGTGGCGATTGTCGGGGAGAACGGGTCAGGAAAGACCACCCTCGTCAAGCACTTCATCGGCCTGCTCCGGCCCGGAAAAGGAACGGTGGTGGTGGACGGGAAGGATGCGGCAGCGGCACCGATCGCCGACCTCGCCCATTCGGTCGGGCTGGTCTTCCAGAACCCCGACCATATGTTCTTTGCCGACTCGGTCTTCGACGAGGTGGCCTTCGGGGTCGACAACCTCGGGATCCCGGACCGGGAGAAGGCGGTCGCGGACGCGCTTTCCGCCGTCCGGCTGACTGCCGCCCGCGACCTGTATCCCCGGTGGCTCTCCCGGGGGGAGCGGCAGCGGCTTGCCATCGCCTGCGTGCTCGCCATGCAGCCGGCGGTGCTGGTCCTCGATGAGCCGACCACCGGGCTTGACGGAACGGAATCCCGGGATATCATCGGAATCATGAAGAAGCTCCAGGAGAACGGCCACACCATCATCATGGTCACCCACAGCCGGGAGATCGCCGGCCAGTGCGCGGACCGGGTGATCCGCATGGAGGCAGGGCGGATCGTCTCCGATGCCCGGGCGGAGGTGTCCCATGGCTGAGATCCTCCAGTACGTGCCGGGCAACGGGATCTTCCACCGGCTCCACCCGGTCACCAAGATCCTGTTCATTGTCCTGGTGAGCCTGGTGACCATTCTTGTCACCTCGGTTGCCGTGCTGGCGGGCATCCTCCTGCTCGTCTTCCTGCTGGCGTTCGCCGGCCACCTCCTCCGGCCGGTGATCCAGCAGATGATCCTGATCCTGATGATGAGCGTGGTGATCTACCTCATCACCATCCTGACCGTTCCGGAGGGGGCGGTGATCGGCTACCTGGTGCCGGCATTCATCCCGGTCATCGGGGGGAGCATTCCCATCACCATCGGCGCCCTCACGGTGGGAACGGTGCTGACCCTCCGGTTCGCCATCCTGATCTCCGCCTTCCAGCTCTTCGTGATCTCCACCCAGCCCCGCGATCTCGTGCACACCATGGAGCGGGCCCGGATACCTGCGGAGTACACGCTGATGTTCGTGATCGCCCTCCGGTTCATCCCCACCCTCCAGATCGAGGGCAAAAGGATCCATGAGGCCCAGCTTGCCCGGGGCTACCATCCCGGCGACGGGTTCATGGGACGGATACGGAGCGTGGCCCCGGTCATGGTCCCGCTGGTCTCGAACTCGCTCTCCCGGGCGACCCTGCTCGGCCTGACCATCGACCTCCGGGGATACCGGTCGCGGGCCCGGACCAGGCTCCGGGAACGCACCCTCGGAATCGCGGACAAGGTGGCCATTCCCCTGATGGGTGGTGCGGGGGCGGCATTCGCCTACGCGTTTCTCGCCTTCCCCCTCATCTAGGCACAAGCTCCAAGTGGTGGCGGGGAGAACCATCTCCCATGCCTACCTGTGCCGACTGTTTCCTCTACACCCCGAAGAACAGCGAGGAGGGGGAATGCACCATCAACGGTCCGGTTCCCGCCGACCGCGATGCCGGGCGCTGCCCCTCCCGCACGTTCCGTCCGAAGACGTGAAGGCACGTCACGCTCCAGAGAAGGACTATAAATGAGGAGAAAACCACTATTGTACACGACACATGGTGAATCAATGAATATCCGATGTTCCGCGTTTACGCTTCTTTTTGCCACCGTCCTCTGCCTTGCCGCCCTTGCCGGCCCGGCCGCAGCGGCAACACCGTTCCAGAACCTGAACAGCTACGCCAGCCTGATCCAGCCGGGATCCGGGTCGGTCCCGGTCATCCCGGTACCGTCACCGGCCCCGTCCGATATCATCCCGTCCGACCCGCTGTCCCAGCGGACAATCTCGATCTCGTCCATGCTGATCAATATCCAGCCCTATGTCCCGAGCAATGACCTCTCGCAGTTCACCCACATCAACCGGAACAGCGATACCGGCTTCAGCTGGGACGACATCTTCGGGCCGATCACCCCGCCCGGCGGATGCGGGGGATAACCCCTGTTTTCTTTCCGGACCGGCTGATTCCCGTACCGGCTTTTACGCCATTTAACCGTTTTATTTTGGATTTTGTGCCTCATTTGCCCGTTCTCTTCTCACTCTTCAAGCTATCGGACACACTTTCGCCCCGCATGCTCTCCACCCTTATGGAGCCGGCAGGGGGAGTGGTACCTGCATGCAGTTCGACCTGCACCCCTCCGTCACGCTCTCCAGCGGAACGTTCTCCGCCCTGGTGGCACCGGAGGAGATGGTGCTCGCGGGCCTCAACGACAACCCGGTGCTGAAGCGGTTCCTCTTCCTCTTCATCTGCGGGAACTATTCCCGGCTCCTCTCCGGCATCAACCGCAGGTCGGTCAACATCGAGGTGCGGCGGGCGTTCACCGCCTTCCAGCTCCTCACCATCCTCCGGGAGTCCTACCATACCATCGTATTCGTCGAGCACGATCCCGGCCTGTACGAGGGGGCGGGGGAGGAGGCGGTCGGGCAGGTGGCCCAGGCCCTGAAGAGCGCCGGGCAGGGCTCGGCAGTGGTGTTGTACACCCCGGCAGAAGACCCCGCGTTCTCGGACATGGCGCAGCTGGCAGACCGGTTCTTTTCGCTCTCCCCTCCTCCTGTCCCGCCGCTGCCCCGCCCCCGCCGGGCAGGAAGGGTGCGCCACTCATCCGTTCCACCACGTGGCCAGACCACCCTGGAGGGATTCTGATGGGACGGACGTTCGGGAGCGTCAGGATGGGGGTCAAGGAGCTCACCGGGCGCTGGGAGCGGGCGGCCCGGACCCTCCCGGGCGCCGACCGCGAGGCCGCCCTCAAGGTGGTGGCCATGGCAAAAAGGCACGCGAGCGAGGGGTTCTACGCCTTCAGCGACCCGCTCGAGGCGGCGGTCTTCTCGGTGCTGGTCGAGATCGTGAAGGAGCAGGACCGCAGGGCCGGGTCATCCGGGAATCGTGATCGCGGGCAGGCTCCTGATCACGAGGAGGCGGGATCGTGATCATCGACACCCGGTACCGGGACGCGGTCGAGATCTGGGAGTGGTCGGCCGGGAGGATCCATCGGGTCACGGTACCGTATGCTCCCTCGTTCCTCCTCCACCTGCCCGACCCGGCCCTCCACCGGGAGCTCCTGGAGGCGCTCGAGGCGGAGTACGGGGCAGAGGAGTGCACCTTCCGGACAATCTTCGGGGAATGCGACGGGTACCGGGTCCCGGCCGGCCGGGAGATCGCGGCGGCAATCGAGCGGCAGACCGGGTATGACGCCCAGCTCTACAACGTGGATGTCCGGCTCGACCAGCGCTACCTGGCCGGGGAGGGCCGGGTCCCCTGCTGCGGGGAGGGGGAGTCGCGGTTCTCCCTCGACTTCCCGATCCCGTTCTGCACGATGACCGTTGAGGTGGAGGGCAACCCCTTCGGGGATGCGGCGTTCCGCTCGATCGCCGTGGTCCATGACCGCCGGGAGCGGCTCGGCGGCCCCGGGCGGACCGGGCTTGCCGACCTCGCCGGCCTGCTGGAGTCCTGCGATCCCGACGTGGTGCTCTTCCCCCGCTCGGACCTCTGGCTCCCCCGGCTTCTCTCGGCGGCCCGGAGGGAGGGGGTGGTGCTCCCCTTCTCCCGGAGCGGGAGGTACCGGAAGATGGCGCAGAAGTCCTACTGGAGCTACGGGAGGACCGAGTTCCGGGCCGGTTCGCTCATCCCGGACGGAAGGATCCTGGTCGACACCACCCAGAGCTTCCACTTCCGGGAGAGCGGCCTTGCGGGCATCATCCTCGGCGCCCGGCTCACCGGCCTTCCCCCGAACCTCACCGCCCGGTTCACCTCAGGAACGCTGATCTCGGCCTACGAGGTGTACGAGGCACTCCGGCAGGGGATCGCCATCCCCTTCCGGAAGAGCGACCCCGAGTGCGTGCGCCGGTTCGACGAGCTGAAGGCCGCCGACCGGGGCGGGATGATGTTCCAGCCGGTCCCCGGCCTGTACGGGACGGTGTACGAGATCGACTTCACCTCCCTCTACCCCTCCATCATCGTCGCGTACAACCTCTCGCCCGAGACCCTCACGTCCCCGGAGAAGCCGGGGTTCCTGCCTGGGGTGCTCGCCCCCCTCCTCGAGCTGCGGAAGGAGAGCAAGGCCCGGAAGGCGGAAGACCCCGCGTACGCCGGGATGGACGGCATCCTCAAGTGGATGCTCGTGACGTGCTTCGGGTACACGGGGTATAAAAACGCCAAGTTCGGGCAGATCGAGGTGCATGAGAAGATCACCGGGCAGGCCCGGGAGATCCTGATCCGGACCCGGGACATCGCCGAGGATCTCGGTTTTTCGGTCCTTCACGGGATCGTTGACTGCCTCTGGGTGCAGGGGGGGCCGGCAGCGCTGCTGAAGGAGCGGGTCGAGGAGGAGATCGGACTCCCGACCACGCTCGATGCCTACGACTGGATCGTCTTCCTTCCCATGCCCGATGGGTTCGGGGCCTACAATCGTTACTACGGGCGCCTCACCACCGGTGAGCTGAAGCTGCGGGGGATCGCTGCCCGACGGGGGGATACCCCGGTCTTCGTGCGGGAGGTGCAGGAGCGGATGCTTGCCACCCTCCGGACCGCAACCGACCGGCAGGAGCTGGCAGCGCTGTCGGACCGGGTCCGGGAGCAGTACCGGGAAGCGGTGGCCGCGCTCACGGGTGCAGATCCCCGTGACCTTGCCATTTCCCGCCGGATCAGCCGGCTCCGGTACTCCCACGCCTGCCCGGAGGCATCCGCGGTCGCGGCCTGTGCCGCTGCCGGGATCGACCTCTCTCCCGGGATGGAGGTGAGCTACGTGGTCACCGATGCCCGGACCTGGGCGGTGGAGCTCGAGGGGAACGCGACCCGTTTCGATGCTGGCTACTATCAAAAACTCCTCGACAGGGCCTGGGCCGAGGTGGTGTTTGCCCTCGACCGGGCGAAGGCCGGGAAGCCTTCCGGCGAGTCGTGAACCGGCGCACCCGGTCCCGGCTGCACCAGCCGATCCGCGTTCTACCACGCGAACCGGGAGATTTCAGTCCCGCCGGTATCATGCAGGGTGACGGTATCCCCGTCGTTGTTCAGCACCGGGACCGGTGAGCACATGAAGAGAGCGGTGCGGTTGTCCGTACCGCATCCGGTGTGGATGACGATTCCGCCGCCGGGACCGAGAGCCGCCTCCGGAAGGGTGAAGGCGAACCCGTCGCTGTCCCGGATCTGCCAGCCGGAAAGGACAAGGACGGTTGCACCGCCGTTCTCCAGGATAATGTATTCATCGTTGAGGTTGGTGCGGTCATCGCCGGTTGCATCGTAATGGACGTCAGCGATGAAGACCCCGTCCGACCCGGGAGGAGCGGGGGTCAGCCCGCTCCAGACCCCGGTCCCCGCCCGGACAGCCCTGTCCTGCACCGCGAGGTAGTACTCTTTCCGGGCAAAGGATTCGGCGGTGTACACCCGGGCCAGCCCCCGGGAGAGCAGGAGTTCGCCGAAATCGGTCCCGTCCGTGGTGTGCAGGTAGGCGAGGAGCCGGCCGTACCGGTCCCGCTCGCCTGCCGACCGGTCAATGGTTATCGTCACCTCCCGTCCCTCCACCTCCCGGCGCAGGGTGGCGGAAGCCTCCTCCCCCCAGGATGCGAGGAACCAGGGATCGGTGACCCCGGCGAAGGAGTCCGGATTGTTTCCGCCCGGGGTCACCTCGGGCGTGTCGACCCCCACGATCCGGACCGTCTCCTGGCTGCCGTCCGGGAATGCGACGCGGAGGGTATCGCCGTCGATGACCCGGACGGCCCTGGCAGGATAGGGGATGCCGGGAGTGAACTGTCTCGTACCGGCCCCGCCCTGCCCGGGGTCACCGATCTGCACGGTGCATCCGGCAGTAAAGACGAGGAGGGCGGTGATGAGGGCGGTCAGCAGGAGGGCGGTGAACAGGCGGGACATCTTCCTGGTACGTTACGCGGCAACCGGGAAAAAACCGGAGGATTCAGGTGTCCGGCCGGAAAGATTCCGGCGAAGGGAGGGGGAATTCCGGACTCCGGGCAGATGGTTGTCCCATCCTGCCTCCGATGGGCAGGATCCGCCAGTTCGTTGACCCTTCCCCCTTCATGCAGCGCCACACCTCCTGACCAGCCTCCGGATGGAGCACGCTTACGGTGACCTGGAGGAGACAAATAACGCGGCCCCGGGGAATCCACGCTGCCACTTCGGGGTCGGGACGTTCGTCCTCTGATAGGGGAGCGATCCGGTACACCCTGCACGAGACCGAAATGCCTTTGGTCTCCTGGTCTGATGCACTCTCATGCAGGCGGGGCGGTGACGAGACGTGGACGAGAAAGAACGTACCGAGCTCTACCAGGAATCCCTCAGGCTCCATGAACAGCACCGGGGAAAGATCGAGATCAGGGCGAAGATCCCTGTCGAGACC
>JAAEET010000015.1 GCA_013415565.1 Methanomicrobiales archaeon | reverse complement strand
GTCGGCGGGGCTACCCCGCTTACCGTGAGATCGAGGTTGATATTTCCCCCTTGAACGAACGTCGATGTCTGATCTGTTTTGTGGCCGTTCACCCAGAATTCAACGGGAATCGTACATCCGCAGGCAAATTCATCTGCAGTCACCATGGCGAACGCCATATAGCTGCCCGTTTCCGTGGTTGCCACCTCTTCGCGGACCGTTCCGTAAATCCTGGTCTGGACGATCGATCCCTCCGGAGCAGGGACCCCGCTGATGGTCAGGGTTCCATGGTAATAGCAGGGAAGGGGGGGAGGGGCATCCGCTGCAACGACTCCCACGATGAGGATGAGAAAGGCCAAAAAAATGAGTGGTTTGCTGGTCATGTTCCCTCGCTGTCCGGGAATGGATCAGGCACTGATGGCCGCCAGGGTTCCGTCGGCGTTCATGAACAGCCAGTATCCCTTGGTCGGGTACATCGGGTTGGTGTCAGCGTGGCTTCCTGATCCTCCCTTGATGATCGAACCCTCGTAGCTCTGGGATGCAGCATTGAATCCGATTGCAGAGACCCACTTATCGGAAACAGACTGGAGGGTATCCTTTGCCGCTGCCGGGGTGACATCCGAGAACCCGATGGCGTTCCAGCCGCCGTAGAGCATCTTCGTTGGCGGGGTTGCGAGCGGGTCGTTCTTGAAGGTCAACGGGGCAGTCTTGGTGCCGGTGGAGTAGATCCAGATGCCGTCAAGCGGCCTGAACAGGCTCGTGTTGCCGAGGATCTGCCACATGCCGGTCTCAGCATCGTACAGGTACACCGGCCGGTCAGTCACCCCGACGAATACCGAGCCGATGGTGTTGTGGCCGTCGGCAAGGGTCCTCGGGGTCGAGACGAAGTTCCACCCGGTGAAGAGATTGATAGTGCTACCGGAAATCGGGGGCGTTGTCGGGGTCACCGTGGGGCTCACGCCATACACGGTGATATAGTTCGCCTTGGTCGTTGCCGAGCTGCCTCCTGCATTTGAAACCTGAAGGGTCACATCGTAGGTTCCTTCTTCGAGGTAGATGTGGGAGGGGTTCCGGTCGGTCGAGGTGCTTCCGTCACCGAAGTACCAGAGCCATGAGGACGGGGTTCCGGTCGATATATCCGTGAACTGGACGGTCAGCGGGGCATTCCCGGTCACCGGCGTCCCGGAGAAGTCAGCGGTCAGCGCGGTGTTGCTCTCAACCTTGAAGTTCAGCACCAGGATCTTGTCATCGATGATCGGATCCCCGAATCCCGCAATCAGGGCATTGGAGGCCTGGGTACCGACCAGTCTGCCGGTTCCGTCGATCTGGAAGAGCTTGCTCCACCGGACCGGGCTGGCAGTGACCACGAACTCGCGGTTGGTCTCGTAGGTGTAGACGCCGCAGCAGGTCCAGAGTCCCTGGTCACAGCAGACATCGCAGCAGTCATCGTGCCACCATCCCAGTTCCACGCACTGGTCACAGGGGCAGTCATAATCGCCGCTGCAGGTGTAGCCGTAGAACCAGCACCACCAGTCGAGCCAGTCCCCGGATCCCTTGTCAGGGATGATATCCAGCTTGTGGTTGTACATCGGGTGCTGGACAATGACCTTGTACTGGCCGGGTTCGAGCAGCAGGGCGTTCATATAGTCGGTGATATCGAAGGAGAAGGTCCCTCCCGGACAGTCGACCTCAACGATATCGAAGATGTATTTCTGGCCGGCCACCTTGTTCTCACCAAACACCCAGAAGGCGATCGGGACCGGGTGGTAATACTCATACCAGCGGCCCTGGTCAATGTCGTAGTAGGGATCCGACGAATCGCTCATGATCCCGGTTGCACGGCCGGAGACCACGATCGGCGGCTCCTCGCAGCACTCGATCCGGACTACCTTGGGAGTGATATCGGCGATGATGGTGGGCTCAAGGAAGATGAACGGGTGCTTCGTCCATGCGGCACAGGATGCCTTGATATTGAAGCACTCATCGCAGGGAATCCCTTCGAGCGATTGCGCATCATCGGGCTTGCTGGCCGCATAGATGGTGTATTCTCCGAGGTCGATCGGCAGGTACTTGGTGTACCAGATGTACTCCCAGGTCCCGTCAGGCTTCACCGGGACAACCGTGAAGGTATCGGCGATCCCGGTAACAACCTCACCCTCCGCCATCATATCGGTACCGTTGCAGGACTGGCAGGGACCCTTGATGAACAGATAGGTGGTCCTGCTGTCGGTGTTGGTCCCTGAAATCCTGACGGTCTCTCCCAGGTATGCGGTGGTATTGGGCTGACCGTAGACATAGGTCTGGAAGGTGACCACGCCCTTGTTCACGGTGAGGGGCTTTTCCACGTACGGCAGGTAGGGATTGAACGGGGCAGGCTCTCCGGTCGAGCAGCAGAACCAGGGCTCCCAGGGCTGGACACGGAAGATGAAGGTACCGGGCTTGGTATCTACGGTGGTCGACCACTCGATGGTCCGTTCCCCGTTCTCGTCCGTCACCACCACGGCGTAGTAGTATTTTCCATCATGGGGAGCATGCGGGATGGTGTCCCAGATGGTCTTGATGCACCCGTCACATTCGAATTTGGTCATTGCAATAGGACAGTCCTGGAACTCCTCGAAGTAGACGAAATCCTGCCCGTCAACAATCATCGGCGGCTGGAGACACGGTGCACCGGTCAGCGATCCCGAGCAGTCCTTCACCCAGATGACGTACGGTGTGTTCGGCACACCCTGGATGGTCGTATAGGTCTTGTTCCCCCGGATGACCGGATTCGGCTGGATGTTGAGGTTCAGTTTGTCCTCATAAAGGGTGACCGTGACCGGAGCGCTGGTGAAGTTCAGCCCGTTCTCCGTGCAGGAGAGCATTACCGTGTACTGCCCGTACGAGTAGACATTGTAGTTCAGGGAATCCTTCCTTCCCGTATCCCAGGAATCATCCTCGTATGAACCAGAACTTGAATCAGTGGACCAGTAATATGGACTGGTCTCGACGGGCAGTTCCAGGAGCGATCTCTTGTAATCATCGGGAGTCCAGAGCTCTGAATATTCCACCATGCTCGGGTTGTAGACCTTCAGGTTACAGTGGAACGTTTCCCCGGTATCTCTCAGCAGGATATACTGGAGCGTGCAATCCTCGAATTTGAGGTCAAGGTTGTTCCCATGACGTGCAGCCCCGTTCGTGATATCGGTATCATAGAAGAGGTCGAGGACTCTGACATTTGCCCGCGGAGCCAGCACCTGGAATGCCTGCTGGGTGGGAACACTGACACCGTCATATCGCCACCAGAATCCCTTTCCTTCCGTCCCCGAGAAGTCCGAACCAATTTCGAAATTGGTCAGGTCGAGGCCCCCCAGCGGAATAAGCCTGTCCGGCGTAAGGTCCGGGTTTCCATCGTTGAAGAATACGAGATACTGGGCCCCCCCAACCGCGGCCGTCACATCGAGTCCTTTCTCACCATACAGGACAATCCCTTGATAGGGAACATCCGTCAAATCTGCAGTTGCCGGCATCGCGCACACAGAACAGGCGATGACCAGCATAAAACATGCCAGTATGTACTGTTGAAGCTTCATCTTTCGCACCACCTTGATTGAGCGGAAAAAGACTGGTTTCCGCAAAGTGCCACCTTTGGGATGATCCACTCTTTTATATAGTGGTGATTTGGGATAAGGTTCTTATATATTTTTCTCTCGCCCGGCCGTCTGTGGACCGGTGTCGGACAGAAGAGGGCCGGAGGAACGACCCCCGATCACGGATATTCTTCGGTCTTCATCCAAAATTCCCGTGCATTCGCGAGGAATACGAAAACCGCGGATGAAAAAAAGAGCAGCTGGGGGTATCAGGATCCTTCTTCCGGGGGCGGGCCTCGTTTCCACATTCTGGTGCTTATAAAGTAGGCCAGGGCACCGAGCGCCACCACCAGGAGCACGATCACCGGGATGACAACCTGGAAGGGCAAACCTCCCGGTGCAGGGGTTGTCGGCACGGGCGTTGGGCCGGTGGGCGGGATGGTCGTAAGGGGCGCCCTCCTGCAGACCGCATAGGTGCCGCCGCGGCTGATCAGTCCGGTGAGGGATCCCGCCTCGGCATCCGCGGTGGTGGCAATCTCGGTCCAGGTTCCGGTATCGGAATCATGGAAGATGATGACCGGCCGGTCGTTCTCAATCTCCCGCCACTGGTCGGGGGTGAAGGTAATGACCAGCCTGACCGCAGGGTCGAAGGTTGAACCGGAAGGCAGCACCGCATATGCATGGACCACCGCAATACAGGGCGCCCCTCCCGGGACAGCATCTCCGGCAAGCGGGAAAACGGAGACCTGGGTGAGGGGAAGCCCGTCAGGCCCTACCGGCCGTACTCCGATCCCGATAACCAGCGAGGTCATGCCGTCGGGAGAGACAATGGTGGCCTCCTGAATGGTGGTATTGTCGGGGCCAAGCACGAGGCCGCCCGGAGGAATGGGAGTAGGAGATGGTGTGGGGGTCGCCGTTGCATTCGGCGTGCCGCCGATGAAGAAGACACCCCCGCCACCGCCGCCACCGCCGCCGCCACCGCCGCCGGCTGCCCGGTGGGAGACGGTAATATATTTGTTCTTGGTGATGCTGTCCGATCCTTTGTCATTCGTTGCGGTGAAGGTTATCGAATAGACACCCATGACGTAGGTGTGATTGGGATTCTGCTCTTCTGAATATGTTCCGTCACCGAACGACCAGTTCCAGGCGACCGGATCTCCGGTCGAGGTGTCGGTGAACCGGACGGTCAGCGGTTCATACCCCGATACCGGGACAGCCGTGAACGAGGCGCGGGGCAGGAGCGATGAAGTGACATTGATGTAGTCTCTCCGCTCAAGGCTGTCGGTCCCGGCACTGTTCTCCACCGTGAGAATAACGGTGAAGATCCCTGCGGAATGGTAGGTATGCACCGGATTCTGTGCCACGGATGTTTCACCGTCCCCGAAATTCCAGGTCCACTGCTGCGGGTACCCGGTCGAGAGGTCAGTGAATGCGACCGCGAACGGTGCCACCCCCTCAGTCCGGTTCGCGGTGAAATTTGCCGTGGGAACCGGGGTACGGACCGTGATGTAGCCGGGTTTTGTCTCGGAATCGATCCCGCTGATGCCCCGGACGGACAGGCTCACGGTGTAGACTCCCGGGATGGAATAGGTATGCACCGGGTTCTGGACAGCCGATGTTCCGCCGTCCCCGAAACTCCATCCCCATTCAAAGGGAGAGCCGGTGGAGAGATCGGTGAAGCGGACAACAAGGGGCGCATCACCACTGGTCACGTTGGCGGTGAACGCTGCAACCGGGGGGGGCGGAAGCTCGGTCACGGTGATGTATCCGGGTTTTGTCTCCGTGTCCGAAACTGATGTGGCAGGGTCCCTGACCGTCAGCGATACCGTGTAGGTGCCCGGTGATCCGTACTGGTGGACGGGGTTCTGCTGGTTCGAGGTTCCCCCGTCCCCGAAACTCCATTCCCAGCTGGAACGAGGACCTATCGATCTGTCGGTGAACTGGACATTGAGGGGGGCAACTCCGAGGGTCTCCGATGCGGAGAAGTCTGCCATCAGGACGATCTCTGATACATTCAGGTCAAGGTTGGTGACCATGCCGCTGCTGAAGGGAAAAGTCTCCAGCCAGGTGCCGGTACCGTGTTCCCGGCAATCAGCCGGCATTCCCATCACAAAGAACGAAACGGTGAATGGGCCGACGGCATCCGGATCGTCAAGGGATGCAATCAGTTTCTGGTCTTGCGGCCCCGGTCCGCCATATGTTCCGGCGGATGACGTGATCGCCCCTCCACCGACCTCTGTAGCACCGGCTCTCACAACCGCCGTCACCGGGAGACCCGCCTGGGCAGGATCGCCCAGGATCGTGACATTGCCGTAGAACAGATGCGGAAGCGGGGGGATATCCCCGTTCGCACCGGCTGCGGAGATGATGATCAGGAGGCCGAGAATGCAGATGATTCCAGGTCGTGCCCTTTTTTGCACGGTCAGACCCCCTGGTTTTCCGGCCGGGAACCCGGCCGGGATTGGAATCCATGCTGATCGGTCAGCGCTGGCCATGATCCTCTCACTGTCTCTCCTCATATGCCCTGAATCTGCGTATTCTTCCGGACAGACTGGTATCCTCTGTTCTCTGCAGATGCCGGGCAAAGATATAAATACGGATATATCCGACGTGCAATTTAAATCTTTTGGCTAAAATCGACCTGAAAATCCCGATATTCAGCATTGAAGGCATAAAAATTGATATTTGGTGAACCTGCCGGGAGGTCTTCCGCAAACCGGGATCTTCCCGGGCAACCGGGAGAGGTCCAGGTCATTGCCTGTTCCGGGACGGGCCAATCCCGGTGACCGTATGCCAGCTCTTTATCGGTGCGGGAGACAACATCCCTCAGCATGGATGTGGAGGAATACGTCCGCCGACATCTCCGTGCAGGGGAGGGGGATGATGCCATCGAGCGGGAGCTGGCGGGCATCGTCCGGTCGTTCAAGCCCGATGAACCGGCGGAGTATGCCGTGGCCTTTGCCCGGGCGGTCATCGATGAGGTACGGAATACCGAAGGGCTCGTCGGCGATATATATTCCTATACCCCTTCCCGGGTGAAGATGGGGGAATTCGGGGTCGGTTCCCGGGGCTCGGGTGATTTCTTTGCCCACCGCCAGATCGCCCGGATCATCGGGAAGACCGGGGCGTCAGTCGGGGTGGATGAGCTCGATGATGCAGGGGCCGTTGAACTGGAACCGGCGGGTGAATGTGCACGGTTCGTGGTATGCACGGTGGACGGTATGCATTCACGGCTCTCAGATTTCCCGTTTCTCGCCGGTTTTCACGTCACCCGGGCCACGCTCCGGGATGTGTACGTGATGGGAGCCCGGCCGCTCATGCTCTTTTCGGACATCCATGTTGCCGATGACGGGGATGTGGCAAAGATCTTCGATTACACGGCCGGGGTCTGCACGGTAGGGGAGCTCACGAACATTCCCCTCGTGGCGGGCTCCACGCTGCGAATCGGAGGGGATATGGTGCTTGGCGACCGGCTTACCGGCTGTGTCGGGTCGGTAGGGGTCTCGCGCCACCTGACGGCACGGCGGGAGACGCGTCCCGGGGACGTAGTCCTCATGACCGAAGGCGCAGGCGGCGGCACCATCGCTACCACGGCGCTGTACTCAGGATTCCACGAGATCGTGGAAGAGACCATCAACCTCGATTTTCTCCGGGCAGCCGATGCTCTCATCAAAAGCCCGGCAATCGACAAGATCCATTCGATGACCGATGTCACCAACGGGGGTCTCCGGGGAGATGCCCATGAGATGGCGGGGACGGCCGGCTGCCGTATCGTGGTCGAACAGGAGCGGGTGGCCGGCCTTGTCCATCCCGGCGTCCGCCGGATGCTCGAGGAACTGGAGATCGATTATCTCGGCGTCTCTCTCGATGCGCTCCTCCTTACCCTTCCCCGGAATGCTGTCGATGAGGTCTCCGACGTTATCAGAACAACCGGCGTGAAGATCCGGGAGATCGGACGGGTGGAGGCGGGATCACCCGGGGCATTCCTGGTGGTGGACGGTGAGGAGCAGGCATTCACCCCCCGCTTCCGCGAATCGGCCTATACTCCGGTGAAGAAAGTCGCCGACCGGCGGCCGCGGGATCAGGAGGCCATGCAGGAAGCCGTGCTCCGCGCAGCAGATGCAGCGGTGGCAAAGAAGCAGAGGGTCGTGGACCGTCTCCGGTCGGTGACCTAGATCCCGTCCTGTTTTACTCCCCGGGCGAGGAGGTTATAGGCCAGCCGGGGAACTCTCTCTTCAACGAATGGTTCGATCTTTCGCGCGATGCCAAAGAAGGGATCGGCAAGGTTGAGATGGGCAAAGGAGCATCTCCTGACCTGCACCTCGTCAAATCCGGCACTTTCGAGAAGATCCTGCATCTCGCTGTCGTCATAGTACCGCTCACCAAACGATCCCATCCCGATCCTGCGGACCTTCATGGCCTCGGCCATGCTGTAGATCGCCGGAAGACCGGACGTAAAAAGGTTCCGCCCGAGAGTACAGATCGCGATGACTCCTCCTGGGCGAAGTACCCTGCAGGCCTCGGAGAGCATCTGATCAGGTCTCCGGACATAGCTGAACGCAAGCAGGCTGGTGACGGCATCAAAACTCCCGTCCCGGAACGGCAGCACTTCGGCATTTCCCATGGTGACCTCGCTCTTCCGGCACCGTGACTGTGCCCGCAGCACCATACCCCGGGAGAGGTCAAGCCCGACGCCGCTTCCGCCACGCCGCTCGTAGGCATTCAGGAAGAGGCCCGTCCCGCATCCCAGGTCGAGGATCCGGCTGGAGGGTGGAATACAGTCCATCACCTGCCCGGCGATATGGGCGTAGTAGAATCGTCCGCGGTTCCGGTTGTACCGGTTGTCATAGATATCAGCGACATCGTCGTAATGCTGCCGGACTTTCTCGAGCGATTCAGTCATCCGAAGATCTCCTGCGCGATGCGTGCGGCCATGGAATTCAGCTGGATGTATTCATTATTACATCGCGTCAGCCTATAATCTGTTTCGGCAAGAAGGGTTACGAGACGGGGATCGTGGTACCCTTTACGCACCGCGATCCGGAACTCGGAGAGGAGCTCCCGTGAGGTGAGGCCGTACTCTATCATCAGGGTCTCGAATTTTCTGATGGCGGACGGGAGGTCGCCTTTTTCAATGGCGGCGAGTGCCGCCTGGGCGATCTGGCCCGTCTCGGTCTGTGACCAACGGATAAGACCGGCGCCGCCTTCGACGCCGATGCTCACTTCCAGGAGCATGATTGCTTTCCGGAGGTCGCCTCCCGCCGCCTGAACGATCAGCTCGATCTCATCGGTCGAGATGCCCAGCCCCTCCGGGCATTCGCGGGAGAGGATCGACTGAAGCCGTTCTTCAATCACCGCGGGGCTGAGGGGCGAGAAGAAGAAGGGAAGGCACCGGGAACTTATGGCCGGGATGATCCCTGACGAACGGGTGGTCACGTAGATGAACCGGCAGGTCCGGCTGTACCGTTCCATGATCCTGCGCAGCCCCTGCTGTGCTTCCCGCGGGAGGGCGGATGCTCCCTCAAAGATCAGGAGGCGGAACTCTGCATCAAGCGGACGGACGGAGGCATACCACCTGGTGATATTTTTGAAATTGGTGAGCAGGCTCTCTTCTTTCCTGAAGATGTGGGCATACCGTTCGTTTCCTTCGAGATACTTCTTTCCCTGTTCAAAGAGATCCGAGACCTGGATGGTGGTGGTGTTCTCGCCCGACCGTTCGCCGAACAATTCCCGGGCGAGACACTCCACGGCTGCACTCTTTCCGGTTCCTGCAGGACCGGTGATGAGCAGGTGGGGGAGGGAACCGGTCCGGGCCGCGCTCCGCATCCGGGAGATCACCGGATCCTGCCCGAGGATCTCATCGAATGATGCCGGCCGGTACTGTTCAATCCAGAGCATGCTCGAGCCTCCGTATGATATCCCGGACGGCCTCCGCAAGCAGTTCCCGGTTATCGAAGCCCTTGGAGAGCGCCTGCATCTCATCGCGGTCGATTTCACGGCAGAATCGTGTAATGGCGGGAATGGCGCGGGTCAGCTCGTCCACGATGGTCAGGTCGGCGGACCGGGCTGTCCGGGAGAGAGGGTTCAGGTCGATCGCAATCACCGTCTTGCCCATACTGCACAGCGCCTGGCACCGGTCCCCGTCTTCCAGAGGTACGAGCACGACGTCTGCCGATCCAATCCCTGCTTGAAGGCAGAGTGCCCGGTCGTGGGAGAGGGGCAGGAGGCGTTCGGGCTCCCCACCGAGAACCCGCACTCCGTGGTCTTCGAGAAGCCGGGTGATCTTTTCCATACGTTCAGTCGTGCGGTGGAAGAGGTTGACCTCTACCGCCGCCCCGGAAGCTTCCTGGAGGCCGCCAAGGAGCCCGGCGGCGAGTGCCGCCGTGTTCCCGTTCACCGAGATGACCGGATGTTCTGCGGAGAGGAGGAGTGCGGCGGCTATCCGTTCCGCCCGGAGAGCAGCCGGGCTGGTCTCCTCGCCGAAGAGATAATCGAACGCTTCTCCCCGGCCGTGGGCGGTGAGGCCTTCCAGTGCGACGATACCTTCCCGTGCGCACCGGGCAAGGTGTTCCCGTAGGGCGAGCGAGCGGTACCGGGGATGGTCTGCCGGGATCACTGTTGCACTCCTGTAATCCTGACCCCCGACGCTGCCATGTGGAGTTCGAAGACCTCCCCGTACGCCGAAAGGATCCCGGGTGCCTGTTTCCCGAGGGCAAACACACCGTTTCCGAGCATGGTCATACTGGCTGCCACATCCTCCCGGTCGCACTCCGCCAGCACCTCATTGACGGACGGGGTCAGCAGCCCGCTGGCCTCCGCAAAAAGACGGGAAAGGCGGAAGAACATGGCGGGGGTGTCGGGACGCTGGCCGGGGTATGCGGCGGCGATCCGCCCCAGGGCTTCCGGGGATCCCAGGATGCCGGGTGAGGGGAGGGGTCCGAAATTCACTGCATAGACCGGATCGGTGATATCGAAGTACCGGATGATCTCCGCCCCGGTCCCTGCCCCGGTCCGGTAATCGCGCCCGCCACCCTGGCATGCCGCAACATCACCGAGGCCGGTATGGTGCAGGATCTCTGCTTCATGGGCAAGCGATGTACACTCCCGGGGTGAGAGACCGGCATCGCAGAGGATGTTGATGGCAAACGCCGCGGCCATCAGGGCCGCTGCAGAGAGCCCGAAACCGGCGCCGATGGGAAGGGTGCAGCTGGTCTCGATCCTGACGGTGCAGGGGAACTGCCCGGCGAGCCAGGAGAGCGGGGGTGCGTCGGTGAACTCTTCGAGGACAACCTCCTCAAAGCTGATGCGCCGTGCACAGATCGATGGCTCATCGGACAAGGATACCCGGACCGATACGCCTTCACGGATCACGATTCCGGCACCGATGCTGCCGGTGGTCGATGGATGGGACCCGATAACCGGGTAGAAGTACCCGGAAAGGTGTCCCGGACAGAACGCGGTAACCGATGATATGCCCGTCTCTTTACTCATGCTCTTCACCATCAGGACCGGTCCGGGCAGGTTCCCGGGATTTACCGGGTCACCCCCCGCACAAGGATCTCCTGCCATATCGCAGCCGCGATATCTTCCTTGCTCCCTTCGATCTCTACCCGGGCATCATTTCCAAGGATAACGGCAGATCCCCGCGAAGAACCCATACTCTCCGGACCGTTCACCACAACCATGCGTGCACCCTTTTTGAGCAGCTCCCGTGCCGCATCCTCCTCATCCGTTCCCAGTTTGAACGCCACGGCCGGAATCCCGCATCCGGTCATCACCTCTTCCAGAAGCTTGGGGAGGGGATGCAGGGTCAGGGTCACCGGAGCACCGCTCCGCAGCTTCCCTGCAAACGGGACAGGAGCAAAATCTGAGACTGCTGCCGCACTGATGTAGAGGTCCGGAGGCTCCTCCCGGCAGATCCGGAGGATCTCGTTCCGCATATCCAATGCGCTGGTGACCGGGACGTTGCGCACACAGGGAAGCCTGTTCTTATGGACGAGGGTGACCTCCGCTCCGAGGCGGAATGCCTGGAGGGCAAGCTCCTGTCCCATCTGCCCGCTCGACCGGGTGGTCAGCACCCGGACATCATCCACTGGTTCACGGCAGGGCCCGCTTGAGATGAGGATCTTTTTTCCAGCCAGCGGTCTCCCGAGCAGTGCACGTTCGCAGTGCAGCACGATCTCATCGATCCCGGCAATTTTTGCCTTTCCCTCCTCGATACGGGGAGGCACAACCACCACCCCCCATGATTCCAGCCTCGCCAGGCAGTCCCGGACCCCCGGGTGGCGGAACATGCTGTGGTGCATGGCGGGCACGACGACCACCGGCATCCCCCTGCCGAGCGCGGTGGTGGCGAACGTGGTGACCGGGGTGTCATCGATCCCCCCCGCTATCTTGCAGAGGGTGTTTGCCGTGCAGGGGGCGATCAGGAGGAGACCGGCAGTCCCGTCGTCGCCGCAGCAGGCGACATGCTCCACCCTGCCGGTAATCGCCACGACCGTTTCATTCCCGGTGGCGTAGGTCAGGGCATCGGGGTGAATAATGCGGGTTGCCGCAGCACTCATGACTGCGCATACCCGCGCCCCTTTCCTCCGCAGGGCATGGACAAGCCGCACACTTTCGACTGCGGCAATACTGCCGGTTACCCCGAGCACGATCTGCTGCTCCTTCAGGCTCTCTCTCATCAGACCACCTTCAGGTCAAGGACATAGTGCCATGTGTGCGGTGCAACCTTTTTTACTCTCCGGATGGCGGTCCCACCGAACCACCCCTGGCAGGATTCCGGAATATCCGGCGGGTGCGATCCGGTGGCATGGAGGTGGATGGTGCCGCCGGGGAGAGTATGCCCGGCAGCTGTATCGAGGAATGCGGCGGCATCGAAGTGACCCATGATGATTCGATCGTACCACCCGTCCAAAAGATCGCGGCAGTCACCGCATTCGGGAAGCACCCGCGAAGCCACATGGTTATCCCGGATGTTCCGGCAAAGGAATCCGTAGGCAACCGGGTTGAGTTCCATGGCATGCACCCGGGCCCCGGCACGGGCGGCCGGGATAGTGAAGTACCCGATCCCGGCAAACATATCGGCGACCCTCTCCCCGCTCCTGATGGTCCGCATCATCCGCGCTTTCTCAGTCCGGTTCCCCTGCGAGAACATCACCCGCAGCGGGTCAAACCGGAAGGTCATCCCCATCTCCCGGTGGGTAACCTCGCACGGTTCTCCCCTGAGCACCAGGACATCAGGGATCCGTTCCACTCCCCGACAGGACCGGACCCAGAGAATTGCCGCCGGTTTCTTCCAGGCCTCAATCCGATCGATCTCGGTATCGGTCGGCTTCCTCCCCTGTAAGATCGCGATCGTTCCGGCCATGAAGAACCCCCGCCCCCGGTAGAGAATTTTCGGAGAAAGCTCCGTATCCCAGAAATAGCCTTCCTTGACCGGTATATATGCCGTCCCCTGGGACACGTAGGGGCGCCTGCTCCGGTCAACCCAGTCGGCATCCCGGACCGACCGGAGCTTTTCAGAAGGGAGCCGGCGGGTTCGCATTGTCACCCCAGCAGGAGGAGTTCGTCAGCCGTCCGGAGGATCCGGACCCTGTCGCCGGGCTCTGCCCGCATTCCCGGCGGGATCCGGCATTCAGTACTCTCTCCGGTGCCTGGATCGAGGACGCCGATGGTGTCCCCTTCCCTGAAGGTTACCAGGTATTCGGCCGCATCCCGGACATTCCCGACCAGGGCGCCGACCTTCTGTTCCGGGACCGAGCGCTGCTGGCCGTCCCGGATGTCGCTTATCCTGATGTCACGGCCGTCGGCGCTCTGCACCTCGCCATACCGGCCATGGACCATGACAATATCCCCTTTCGTGTATTTCGGGAGGCGTACCGAGTAGGTGATCCGGTAGAGGCGCTTTCCTGCCCGTTCGCCGATCAGTTTCGGATGGGTGGTGTAGCGTCCTCCCATGACCCTGACAATGGCCGTAGCGATCTCCTGCCCGATCCGCTGCGAGCCGATAGTGATATCGAGGCCGTCCCGGGTTTCTTCGATCTCCGAAATGAACGAGAGACGTTCACCGGAAGAGATCAACGCCTCTTCAACCTCGCGGGCGATCCGTTCGGCATTCCGGATCTCGCGGGGGAGAGGTTTTCTCCCGGTGGCCCGTACCTGAACCACCCCTTCATAGTAGCTCCCGGACACCCGGCTGCACCGGTCACACTGCTCCTTCTGCCAGACGATCTCGATCTGGCAGGATCCCTCCACCGGCTCACCAAACAGGGTTCCCGACATCCGGCAGTCAGCAACCGATCGGTTGCTGCTCTTATCATGGATGCTGATGGTGATGTCGGGATCGTGGATCTCCGGGATGATGACTATCGCCTGTTTCACGAGAGTGTTGGTCAGTTCTTCCCTCGGGACCTCTGTTTCCACCCAGAGGCCGGCCTCTTTGCGGGCGCCGCAGCCCGGGCAGCAGATGCTGACAACACGGGCGGGGCATGAGTACCAGCGGAGTTGTGCGGCCCTGCAGGCTCCGCAGAGTCCTCCGTCCTCAGAAGGGCGCCCGCACCGGGGGCAGATGTTCTCCCTGATTCGTCTCTTAAATTCTGATGATTTGGGCATGGGGCACTGACCCGATACGCAGGTATCCGTCCTTCCCGATCAGGCCGAGTTCGATGGCAAGGGCTACCGAACGCTCTCCCATCAGGTTTGCGTTCTCGGCACGAGAGAGGGCGATTCGTACCTCATCGGGGGTCGCAAGTTCTCCTCCGTAGAAGGCCTCAGAGATGTGGATCTCGAGGTCACCCTGGGAAATCCGGACGTTGAGGAGTTCCCTGTCGCAGACCGCGACGACTTCATCACCGGCCGGCGTGCGGTGAATCTTCAGGTACATTGGATATACGTGGCAGGGCGACCACATAAAATAATACGACGGGGAAAAGGACGTTCACCGTGAGATTTCGACGCCATAGACGAGAGCGGGGGTCTCGGAATGGATGCGGTGCGCATCATCAGCGGTTATCAGCCCTTCGGAGATCAGCCTGAATGTTGCCCGGGGCACCGATTTCGGTCCGATAACCGCCCCCGGCCTGCTGTTTTCGTCCATGTAGTCACTCTCCATGGTGAACTGCCTCCCGGATGCGGCCAGTCCGGGAATTGCCGGATGAGTCGCGATCATCGATGGGGTGAGGGGAGTGTCGGGGGTAGCATAGTGCTTCACCACCCGGTACGCAGGGAGGCCGGCGCGGCGGGCACGATCCACCACATCGGTGCAGGGACCGCTCTCTGCATGGATCTGGACCGCACACCCGAGACGTGACGCCCGCGAGAGGGCATGGGATAGCACCTCGTTTGATGCGTCGAGGATTGCGGGCGGAACGTCATAGTGAGGCCGTCCGCTCTTGAGGGCGACAGCGGATCCCTCCGCGATATACTCCCCCGCAATATCCAGCCCGCGTTTCATCACCACTATCGCATCGTCAAGCGAGGAATGCGCGGAGAGGCGGGTCACCTCGGCAGGGTGGACACCGAGCACCACGAAGACAGTGAGACCAAGTTCCCTGACGGCACCGGCAACGGCAATGGTCTCATCGAAAACCTCCCTGAACTCCTCGCCGGTCACCGGGACGATCCCGAACGATGAGGACGGCTTTGAGACCAGGAAGAGATGGGTCCCCCCGGCCCGCTGGAAGTCCCGTGCAGCGGCAAGACCCCGGCCGTTCCGGGGATCGATGTGGATATGATCGTCAGTGATCGGGATGTCCGGGTTCTTCATAACAGCGGATGATCTCCATCAAAGGGTAGTCGCCCTTCCGCTCGAGCCGGGCGTGACAGCACGAGCTCTCCACCCGGGTCACCACATCCGCGGTGAGCATGGTCCCTTTCAGTTCAGCGTAACCGAACACGTTCTCTTCCATCTGTGATCGGTCGATGCTGATGCGCACGTCGCGGACGAACGGCTGGAGGCTGATGCTCTCCCGGATCGCCGTCTCGAGCGACGATGCGGTTTGCGGTGAGACCGGAGTTCCCACGAACTGGTGGTAGAGCGCCCCGAGCTTGATGCCCGCTTCAAAGATCGCCTGTTCACGCGTTCCTGCCATGCTAGGTACTGGGCTTGTCCGGTAAAAAAAAGGTGTTCAGATGAGCTTGATGATGCCCGGTTTTGGTTCCATGGCCTCGCCCTGGCGAAGGAACATATCGATCTGTTTCCGTATCTCGTCCCGCTGGTATCCCTCCCGGGAGATTTGATCGATCACCTCGTCAATCTGAGCCCGCCCGCTCTCATCGGCCAGCCGCCGGATGACTTCCTTGATGGTGCGGATGAGGTCCCGTTTCCCTTTCGAGATTCCGGTTACCACCTTGTCGATATCAAAAGTCCCGGTCTTGGGATCATAGGCAACCTGCCGCAGGCAGGTATCGACGATACCGATCACCCGTTCGGCATCGGCGAGCTCGATATCGGACGAGAGGCGGATTCGGGCGCTTGCCTCCGCGAGCCGCACCAGCGCTTCCAGCTGGCGGGCGGTGACGGGAACCGGTTTGGTCGACTCCGATGCGAGACCCCTCAGGCGCATGTAGTAATCCACCAGCGATTCCCGCGCGGCATCGGAGAGGCGGGGGAAGCAGGTCCGCTTGGCATATGCGACGTATTTCCGGAAGATGACGGGCTCGATGTCCGGAGTGACCGGTTTGAGCTGCTCCGTGATATACGCATCATCGACCCCCGGGATAGGGCTCTTTGCGTGCTGCGCGATGGTCTCACCGATACTGTGGGCTTTGAGGATATGTTCGGCAATCGCACCGTCGCGCTGGGGATCGGGCTTGTCCCCCATGACGAAGATGAGGTCGAAGCGGGAGAGGAGGGATGCCGGCATGTTGATCTGCTCGCCGATGGGGGTGAATTCATCGAAACGGCCGTATTTCGGATTGGCGGCACCGAGCAGGGCGCAGCGGGATTTCAGGGTGGCGGTGATGCCGGCCTTGGCCACGCTGATCGACTGCTGTTCCATCGCCTCGTGGAGCGCGCTCCGGTCTTCTTTCTGCATCTTGTCCATCTCATCGACGGCGGCAATCCCCATGTCCGCGAGGACGAGCGCACCGGCCTCAAGTGTCCACCTCCCGTCACCGAATTCATCCTTCACCGCGGTCGCGGTCAGCCCGGCGGATGTGGACGACTGCCCGCTGGTGTAGATCGCCCGCGGGGAGAGCTTGACCACGTACCGGAGCAGCTGGCTCTTGGCTATCCCCGGGTCCCCGATCAGGAGGACGTGGATGTCCCCGCGGAGGTGGCTCCCGTCCGGCATCTCCTTGGTGATGCCGCCGAAGAGCTGCAGGGCGATCGCTTCCTTGACATCCTCATTCCCGTAGATGGTCGGCGCGATGGAGTGGGTGATCTTCCCATAGATGTTCGGATGGTGCGAGAGGGAAAGGATCTCCTCCTCGTCCTTCTCCTCGATCTGGACCTCTTCAAACTCTTTTTCAGCGATCTCGATCGAGTTGCATTCCAGGTAAATGTCAAAGATGGTGCTCTTTTCACCGTGGCTGACCCGCTGCATGGACCGGAGAATACCGTTGATGATCACCCGGTCACCCGGGGCCACCTTCCCGGTCGTATCATCGGTGGCATCGACATCGAGGGTCTGGGGTTGCTCCCCCCCCCTGAGCCCCTCGGGCGATTCCTGGATCCGGAGTTTCTGCGAATCGACGAAGCGCGAGCGTTTCGGGATAAGCTCCAGTTTCTTGAACGTGCACCCGTCAGTTTCACACCCGTCCGGCTCCCGGAACTTCCCGTACCCCTGATTCCTGATGGTGATGTGCCCGGCAGGGCACCGGAAGTGCGCCTCCACTACCCGGGGCCGGACTTCCGTGGTTTTCCGGAGGATTCCCTCGACGCTGATAAAAGTGTTGATATGGTCCGATCGGATTTGCCGTATGGCGATCTTCCGCGGCAGGTTGATGAACCGGATATTGACCTCTTTTGCTGCCTTTCCGTCCCGGGTCTTGATGAGCTGGTGGGCACCGATGGCCGATCGAACATCCCCGATCACCTTGCCGGGGTTTCCGAGCAGCTCGTCGGCCATCTTGATACCGGTCTTCCCGAAACTCTCGAGTTCCCGGTAATCGATGAAGAGCGACCTGCGGTAGGGGAATTCCCGCGAGAGTTCAGAGAGCTGCTTCTTGTAGCGGCTTCTCAGGAACTTGCTCCAGTCTGCATCCCGGTCGATGATCTCGGTCTGGGGCTCGTTCTCCATCCTTCACCCTCAGCTGAACCGTCTGGCATTGATCACGAACTGGGCGATGAGTGCATCCATCTGGATATCACTGTTCGCTCCTTCGGAAAGCCGGAAGTCGGTGGTCCCGAGCTGGTCGACCAGGGCCACCCGCAGCCTCTCGTCCATCGGCCGCTTGATAATGGCCCGGTAGCACTGGTTGATCAGCTCGTTCGGAGCGATCCCCCGCTCACGGAGGAGCTGTGCGAGGACCTGCTCGGCTCCTTCAAAATCCCCGGACAGGGAGAGGTCGAGGAGTTCGTTGATCTCCTCGGGTTTTGCCGTCGCCGTGATGGCATAGACCCCTGCCTTGGTGATCTCGGGTGAGAGGATAGCGGCGCCCTGGAGGGCGTTGATGGCCTTCCTCATGTCTCCCTGGGCGATGTAGGTGATGGCCTCGAGGGCATCATCGGTGACGGTAAGGTTCTCGCTCCGGGCGATGCGGTGTATCTCCTCCGCGATTGCGGTCCGCTCAAGGGGCCGGAACCGGTAGATTGCGCACCTGCTCTGGATGGGATCGATGATCTTTGAGGAGTAGTTGCAGGAGAGAATGAACCGGCAGGTCTGGGCGTAGCTCTCCATCGTCCTCCGGAGGGCAGCCTGGGCGTCCGGGGTGAGCGCGTCGGCCTCATCGAGGAAGAGAATCTTGAAGGATGCTTCACCAAGCGGCGAGGTCCGGGCGAACTGCTTGATCTGGTTTCTCACCACATCGATACCGCGTTCATCGGACGCATTGAGCTCCCGGAAGTTCATATGCCAGGCTTCACCGAAGAACTCTTTTGCGAGGGCGACTGCCGCCGTGGTCTTTCCCACCCCGGCCGGACCGGTGAAGAGCAGGTGCGGGAGGCTGCCTGCTTTCACATAGGACTGGAGGCGTTCCACGATCTCGTCCTGGCCGACGATATCGGCAAGCTTCGCCGGCCGGTACTTCTCAATCCAAATAGTGTGGCTCTCGTCCATCCCTTATCCTCTTTCAATGTACGAGGTTATGGTATTATCCGTATCGGGTTCCTGCTGATAAAACAGGGGGTATGCACCCCGAAGGTGTCCGTGGCCGGGGGGAGAAGAAAAAAAGGTGTTATTCTTCTTCAAAGAGCTCTTCGCCCTTCTCTTTCTGGTAGTAGTAGTAGGCCAGTGCCGCGAGGATGATGATCACCAGGATGATGGGGATCAGCCAGGCCAGCGGGAACTGGGACCAGAACGGCTGGGCAGGTGGAACGGTGGTTGTGGGGACCGGGGTGGTGACAGCCGTTTCGACGGGCGTTTCAGTGGGGATCTCGGTGGTCGGGATGGTCGTGACCACACCTCCGTCGGTATCGCTGTCAGAGACTCCTCCGGTCAGATCGAGGGGGGTGGTTGGCACGGTCGTGGGGATTGTGGTAACGACAGGGCCGCCACCACCTCCTCCTCCTCCGCCACCTCCACTGCTCGTCGCCCTGAACGTTGCGGCGATGGTGTGGTTTTGATAGACGTTTTCGAAAGTGTACGTGTAGAATGCAGTTACGATCGCATCATCCACCGTAATGGTCCGGACGGTATAGTATGAGAGCGGGGTAATGTTGAAGGTGGCATTGGCACCCGGCAGGACTTCAACGAGGCCGCTCGGATTGATCATCCCCCCGATGCCGGCTGTGGCGTTGATGTAGTACATCTCGGCCGCTGTGGTGACGGTGATATAGTCCTGTTTGGAGACTGAGTCGTCACCGTAGTCGTTTGCCGCTGTCAGATTCACCGTGAAGTTGCCGATCCCGGTGTAGGTATGAACCGGGTTTTGCTCGGTGGAGGTTGCACCGTCCCCGAACTCCCAGAACCAGGAGGTCGGGCTGTTGAGCGAATCATCGGTGAACCCGACGGCAAGCGGAGCCGGTCCCGAGGTGCGGTTGGCAGTGAATTCAGCGACCGGCGGCAGGGGCTCGGGCACGATCACCGTGATGTAGTCCGACAGGGAGAGCGTGTTGTCCCCGGCATCGTTGCTCACCGTGAGATTGACGGTGTAGGTGCCTTCTCCTGTGTAGGTGTGGACCGGGTCCTGTTCGGTCGAGGTCTCGTTGTCCCCGAACTCCCAGAACCACGATGTCGGGGTGTTGAGGGAGTCATCCGTGAACCCTACGACCAGCGGCACGTTCCCGGAGGTTGTGTTGGCAGAGAAGATCGCGACGGGAGGTTCCGGCGGGGTTTCAGCGACCCGGAGATCGAGCTCGGTCACCTCTCCCGAGGTGAATGGATAGGTCCACTGCCAGGGTCCTTCGTCCTCCACATCATAGCACTCGGCACGGTATCCATTCACATAGAAGGAGATGGGAGCTCCATTCTCGATGGATCCATACACCAGGAGCTTGTCATCCTGGGCGCCTTCATCTCCATAGAAACCTTCCGTATCGGTGATAAGCGAGCCGCCGCCGTCTTCAGCCACGCCGGTGATCGTGGTCCCGTTCGGTGCAGGCTCACCCATCAGGGTGACCGCACCATAGAACGAATGCGGAAGCTGGGGCGGTGCTGTCGTCGGCACGGAAGTTGGGCAGGTTGTTGGTATCGTGGTCGGCTCCGTAGTCGGTTCGGTTGTTGGTTCCGTGGTCGGGCAGGTTGTTGGTATCGTCGTTGGTTCCGTAGTCGGGCAGGTTGTTGGTATCGTCGTTGGTTCCGTAGTCGGGCAGGTTGTTGGTATCGTCGTTGGTTCCGTGGTCGGGCAGGTTGTTGGTATCGTCGTCGGAACCGTGGTCATCGGCGTGGTACAGGGAACGGTCACAATAAATGCTATCTTCGATACCGTGTCATTGCCGCAGTCGTTCCAGACCGTCAGGTTCACGGTGTAGGTGCCGATCTGGGTGTAGGTGTAGACCGGATTCTGTTCGGTGGAGGTCGCTCCCGTACCGAACTCCCAGTACCATGCCGTCGGATCCTGGGTTGAGAGGTCATAGAACTGGACCGTCACTGGGGGGTGGCCGGTGGTCTGATTTGCGGTGAAATCAGCGACAGGGGGGATGCAGGGCACCACCCGGATGATCCGGGATGTTTCGTCGGTCCCGCATGAATTCTCCACGGTGAGGTTGACGGTATAGTTCCCGACTTCGGTGTAGGTATGAGCCGGGTTCTGCTCGGTGGAGGTTGCACCGTCCCCGAACTCCCATGACCACGAGGTCACGTTGTTCTGGGACGTGTCGGTGAACTGGACGTCGAGGGGTGCGTATCCTGAATCGGGATCGGCTACGAACCCTGCCACCGGTTCAAGGCAGATGACAATGATCACTCCGGATGTTTCGTCGGTCCCGCATAAATTCTCCACGGTGAGGTTGACGGTGTAGTTCCCGACCCCGGTGTAGGTATGAGCCGGGTTCTGCTCGGTGGAGGTTGCACCGTCCCCGAACTCCCAGAACCATGAGTCCGGTTCCCCGCTCGAGAGATCCGTGAACTGCACGTCGAGAGGTGCGTATCCTGCATCGGGATCGGCACTGAATCCGGCCACCGGCGGGGTGCAGCAGATCTCTTCGTCCCAGAACAGGACAATGAATCCGCCGTCACCCTTCGGGATGAAGGTATCCGGGTAGGGATCCGAGCTCGGGAAATTGGTGGACTTGGTCAGACCGGCGACATATACGCCGCAGATACCATCGACTGTCAGCGCATGTCCTTCATCCTTGCCGTCTCCTCCGAGATAGGTGAGGTAGGCGGGAAACACTTCGCCGTTCACGAACTTCGCCACGAAAGCATCCGATACCCCGCCGCCGAATACGGGCTGGAAGGGATCATACAGCTGCAGGTTCGGCGCCTTGGTGATGCCGGTGATATAGACGTATCCGGAAGGCGTTACAGCGATGCCCCGCCCTTCGTCAAAACCGGGCCCGGTGAGATACGTCGAATAGGCGAGTGCGCTGCCCGATGGGGCAAGACGGCTGTAGAACGATGAGATCAGTCCGGGCTGGACCGGTTTGAATGCATCCGCTGTCGGGAAATTCCGTGAACGGGTCAGGCCGGTCACGTAAGCATAGCCGGCGGCGTCCACATCGATCGCCCTGCCGCCGTCCATGTCCGAGCCGCCGAGATAAGTGGAATAGACGAACGGGTATCCTGCCGGAGCCACCTTGGTGATGAAGACATCACTGTAGCCGCCGAAGGCAGGCTGGTAGGCGTTGAGCACCGGGAAGTTCCAGGAATAGGTCTCGCCGGTGATATAGGCGCTGCCGGATTCGTCGACCGCGATCCCGTATCCCGTATCCATGATGATGCCGCCGATGTACTCGGAGTAGACCAGATCCTCCCCGTCGGCGCTGACCTTGACGATGTAGGCATCATTGATCCCCGCCAGGGTGGTATGGTGGAGGACGCTCGTTACCGGGAAGATCTTCGAATCGGTGCTGCCGGTGATATACGCATTCCCGGCCGTGTCGATGTCGATGGCATACCCGTAGTCCTGCCCGGTTCCGCCGATATACGTCGAGTAGATGAGGGAGGTGCCGTTCGGTGCCAGCCGGGCGATGAAGGCATCAGTCTGTCCGGCCAGTGCGGCCTGCAGGGGATTTGCCACCGGGAAATCGGTAGAGTTGGTGGTTCCGGCAATATACGCACTCCCGTCTCCATCGACCCTGATACCGTACCCGGTCTCGTCCCCATTACCACCGAGATACGTGATGTAGACCGGTGCGGTCCCGTCGGGATTGATCTTGACAACGACAACATCGGTCCCGCCAGCATTGTTTCCGCTGCTGTCCGCGGGGACATCGTAGGGGGTGGGGAATGATCTGCCGGTCACATAGGCGTTTCTCTTCGAATCCAGGGCAACTCCGAACGCGTCGGCCATCCCCGTCCCCTTGAGGTACAGGCCATACTTCATCACCGGATCGATGACCAGGTCGTAGTCCGGGTCATAGGAGCCGATTGCAAAACCGACATGCTGGCCGCATACGGTATAGGCTGAGCGTACCTCGACTATCGAGCCATCGATCACCTGATAACAGTAGGGAGCGCTGTGGGTGATCGATCCTGCCGGGGTGACGAGGAGCAGGGTTCCGTCCGGGCCAATCGAGAGTTCGTCCTGGCCAGAGTATTCAATATTGATGGCACCGGGGTCTGCACCTGGCCGGACGATATAGGTGCTCTTGAGACCGTCGGGTACTCCTTCATACAGGAGATCGATCCCGGGGTAGAGGTCGACGTACCGGAGCGCACGGTAGGTCTCCACGCCGGTTATCCATGCTGACGGGTCGGCCCCCGACAGGAAGTTGGCCTCGCAGTCGAGCCGGTCCACTCCTTCCACGGCTGCCGCTCCCGAAGCCCCCTCAAACCGGTAGGTGAGGAGCGCCGACTGTCCATTCTCGGGAGAGATCACCCTGAATGCGGAGCCGTCTGTACTGAATGAGACCGGGCCGGCATCGGATATGACCATGAAGAGTATGTCGTCACGGAACTGCCCGGCATTCCTGATAAAAACAAGGGGGAGTGAAGCAGGCATTCCGTCCTGTTCAGCTGGTCCAAACAATGTGTCCCCATACTCCCCCCCTCCGGAAGGAGCAGTGTCAGGGAGAACTGGTGCCGTGGCGCCAGGTACATCCCCTGCAGCGCTCAGGCAGAGGATCCCCGCTAAGGGCACCAAGAGTAATAATAACAGCAAGATGCGATTGGTTTTCATAAAGAGCCCTTTAAGTCAGATGGTGAAGTCATCCTATATAAATATATCTGGTGATTCGCCTGTTTTTTCCCTCTTTTTACGCATGAAGCGTTTTAACCAGACCTAGATTGGTCGGCATGTGCTCTCCTGTTTTGCGTACCACCTGTACGGTATGTCCCCGAACATAATGGATATTTTCTCTCGCCGCAAACGTAGTACATGAAAAGGAGAGGGCAGCCGTCCGTTATGGGGCCGCCGGCCACCTCCGGAGCTGATCGTTTTTGGAAGGAACGACGCGGGTATTTGCAGGCGAATATGCACGGGCACGATTACCCCTCTGCCAGGACCGGGTACTCACGCCCACCGGCGCATGCTGCCGTCAGATCTTTTTAGCCGGGGCGCTCACCGCGGCGGAACAGCGGGGTCCCGGCCTCTGGTACGGAAGGGTGGCGGATCCCACGGGAGTGTTCGAGATCAGGGCGGAACGGCCTGACCGGGAGCAGCAGGAGGTGCTCCGGGACCTCGCCGCACCCTCGTTCGTGACAGTGGTCGGCGAGGCGGTCTTCTTCACGGGGGATAAGGGCCCGGGTGTCTCGCTCCTCCATATCCAGGAATCAGACCGGGAAATGCGGGACCGCTGGATCGTGAGGACAGCAGAGATCACCTGTGACCGGCTGGCCCTTCTTGCCGAAACCCTCAGTTCCGGAACCGGTCCGGTGCCCGTTATCACGGCACTCCGCCAGTACACTATTGGTGTTGAGGGGATCAGGGACCTCGCCGGGATGGTCTCTCATGCGCTCGAGGGAGTGTCGTCGCCCGGAGCAGGCCGCTCAAAGGAAGAGATCACGGCAACCGTGCTCGCCATTATCAGGGAGTCTGCCGGGAAGAAGGGGATTTCCTACGATGATCTCGCCGTCATTGCCGGGAAGTCCGGTATCGGGGCCCGGGAGCTCCGGGAGGCGGTCCGCGTCCTCCTGGAGGAAGATGAATGCTACCAGCCGGCACGAGAGGTCTTCAAGCCGCTATGACCCTCGGATTTTTCGGAGGGGGACCGGCGCTGCTGGTCAGCAATACCATGCGGGTGCTCTCGGTTGCCGACCTCCACCTGGGAATCGAGTCCGACCTGGCCCGCCACGGGCTTCATTTCCGGAGCCGAAGCAGGGATCGGCTGGAACGGCTCGAAGCCTGTATCAATGATGCCGCCCCGGATCTCCTCATCATCCTCGGCGACCTGAAACACGGGGTACCTTACACGTCCCGGCAGGAGTTCCGGGAGATCCCGGGGATAGTCGAACGCCTCCGGTCGCTCGTGCCGGTCCGTATCGTTCCCGGCAACCATGATACCGGTATCGAACGGTTCTTTGAACCCGAAGAGATCCTGCCCAAAGAGGGGGCCGTCGTGGACGGAACCGGCTATGTCCACGGCCACATGTACCCCGACCCCTCGCTTGCCGGCCACCTGATCATTGCCGGCCACCACCACCCGCTTGCGAGCCTCAGGGACGAGGTGGGATGTGCCATGCGATCCCCCGTCTACCTCTTTTCGCCTGCAAACGAGCAGTGCCTGGGATTTCCGCCCGGCGACCGTGAGTCAACCCGGGTATTGTTCATGCCTGCCTTCAACGAACTGTCGGGGTATGACCTGGTACGCACGGTCCGGGATCCGTTCTCGCCCCTCTCCCGCTGTATCAGGTGGGACGCGGCCGAGGTCTTCCTTCCCGACGGCACCTTCATCGGGCCGGTTTCATCGCTGGAGGAGTATGGAGCAGACCAGGAACCTTGACCCGAAGGTCCGGGAATGTATCCGGAAACGGGGATTTGCGGAGCTCTCCGAGATCCAGAGCCTCGCCCTTCCCCAGGTGCAGGCGGGAAAGCACCTGATCCTGATCGCGCCGACCGGGACGGGAAAGACCGAGAGTGCGATGATACCGGTCCTCGATGCCCTGCTGAAGGGGCGGTCGGCCGGCTTCTCCGCCCTCTATATCACCCCGCTCCGGTCCCTGAACCGGGATATGCTCCAGCGCTTATCCTGGTGGTGCACTGAGCTCGGAATAACCGTGGGGGTCAGGCACGGCGACACAACCGCCACGGAGCGGCGCAAACAGGCCCTCTCCCCTCCCGAACTCCTCATCACCACGCCCGAGACGCTCCAGGCACTCTTCATGGGCAAGGTGCTCAGGAAGCACCTCCGGAACATCCGGTATGTGATCGTTGACGAGATCCATGAGCTTGCCGGGGGCAAACGGGGAGCACAGCTCACGGTTGCCCTGGAGCGGCTCGCGGAGTACTGCGGGGAGTTCCAGCGGATCGGCCTCTCGGCAACGGTCGGGAATCCCGGGGAGATGGGACGCTTCCTCTGCGGGGAGCGGGATTTTTCAGTCGTCGAGGTTGATGTGTCCAAGCACCTCGATATCTCCGTTGAGTTCGCCGGGGACTCCTTCGAGAAACAGGCCCGGTGGATCGAAGAGGCGATGGACCGGCACGGTTCCACTCTGATCTTCGTGAACACCCGGGTGACGGCCGAAGCGCTCGGCCACCAGCTCTTCTCCCGCGGCGATGTCGATGTGCACCACGGATCGCTCTCACGGGAGGTCAGGATCGATGCGGAAGAGCGGTTCAAGGCAGGCCAGCTCAGGGGACTGATCTGCACCTCGTCCATGGAGCTCGGGATCGATATCGGGCACATCGAGCACGTGATCCAGTTCGGCTCTCCCCGCGAGGTCTCCCGGCTGGTACAGCGGGTCGGCCGGGCGGGCCACAGCCTGTACGAGACCTCCCGGGGGACCATCCTCGCCACCGGATTCGACGACCTCCTCGAATCGCTGGTCATCGCCCGTCGGGCAAAGGCAGGGGAGGTCGAGGATGTCCACCCGCCGCTCAATCCCGCCGATGTTCTCGCCAACCAGGTTGCCGGGATGGCGGTGGAGTACGGCCGGATCTCCCGCGAACGGATCCGGCGCATCATAGGCCGGTGCTCCACGTTCTCTATGGCAGGCGATCTCCTCGACCGGGTCTGCACCCAGATGGCCGAGCACCGCCTGATCCGCCTGGATGGCGACGAGGTGATCACCACGCTCCGGGCCCGCCGCTACCTCGCTGCCAACCTCTCCATGATCCACGATGAACGGAAGGTGCAGGTCTTCGACATGGTCTCCCGCAGGACCGTCGGAACCCTCGATGAATCGTTCGTGGTGGGATCGGTCTATACCGGGGCGGTGTTCATCACCAAGGGGCAGCTCTGGCGGGTGCTCGACCTGGAAGAGGGCAGGATCATTGTCGAGCCCGCCCGCAGGGTCAAGGGGGAGCTCCCCTCCTGGGAAGGGGAGCAGATCCCGGTTCCTTTCGCCGTCGCCCGGGAAGTCGGGGAGCTCCGGAGGACCCGATCGTTTCCGGCATATGATGCCGGTGGGCCGTCCGACCGGTTCGCTTCCGCCTTCCTTGCCGAGATGGACCGGAACCGGAGCAGGGTTCCGGATGACCGGCTGATCATGCTTGAGAGCGGGCAGGAAGGAGTGGTCTGCAACTGCTGTGCCGGGCACCGGGCCAACGAGGCGCTCGGGAGGGCGATCTCGGTCCTCCTCTCAGCACGGTTCGGGACCACGGTGGGAATCGAGATCGATGCATACCGCATCCTCTTCCGTCTCCCCTCCCACGTTGCGGCGGCCGACGTCAGGGATGTCCTGGTCGGGCTCGATCCGGCCCATGTCGAAGGCATCCTCCAGATCGCCATGAAACGGACGGCGCTCTTCAAATGGAAACTGGTCCAGATCGCCAAGAAATTCGGGGCGATTGATCCCGATGCAGATTACGAGCGCCTGAGCAGCTACAGACTGATCGAGCTCTTTGAAAACACCGTGGTACAGCAGGAAGCCTACCGGGAGCTCTTTTCGGTCTACATGGACGTCCCTGCCGCGGCCCGGGTGCTTGCCCAGGTCCGGGACGGGTCCATCGCCGTAGAGATCGGCCGGCTTTCCATTCTCGGGGCGGACGGTCTCTTTTCATCGCGGGACCAGATGCCTCCTCCCCTGACCGACCAGGCCGTCCTTTCCACGCTGAGGCGCCGGATCGAGGGGCAGGAGATCATCCTCGCCTGCATGAACTGCCGGAAATGGAAAAGCCGTACGGTTGCCGGCAGGGTCCAGGAGCATCCGGTCTGCCCCAGGTGCGGCGCCCGGCTTATCGCCGTACTCAAGCCCTGGGAGGAGCCGCTGTATGCCGTAGCGGCGAAGAAGGAGAAGTCCGGAGAGGAGAAGGCCGTCGAGGCGCGCCTGTTCCGGAACGCAAACATCGTGCTCTCGGGCGGAAAAAAAGCGGTCCTCACGCTTGCGGCCAAAGGAGTCGGGCCGGAGATCGCTTCCCGGATCCTCGCCACGCTCACCGATGGCGATGCCTTCTTTGCCGAGATCCTGAAAGCGGAACGGAACTACATCCGGACCCGGAAGTACTGGTGAATCATATCACGTTCCCGAGTTTCGTTTCAAGGAGGTCGAGGCCTCTCCTGATATCTTCGAGATTCCTTCCCCCGGTCAGGATGATCTTTCCCGAGGAGAAGAGAAGGGCGACGATCTTCGGGTCGCCGAGCCGGTAGACCAGGCCGGGAAACTGCTCCGGCTCGTACTCGATATTCTCGAGGTTCAGGGTGATCACCAGCTTATTCAGGTTGATATATTTCCCGATGTCGTAGGAACAGACGATGTTGGTGATGGCGACTCTCGGCGTATCATAGGTATCCACTCCGGCGTTGCGCATCTCCTTGATGATGTGGGCGAGGCCTGCGGCGAGAGCCTCCTCATTCCGGATACCGGTCAGCACCACCTTTCCTGAGGAGAAGATGAGCGAGGCGATTTTCGGTTCCTCTATCCTCAGGACCGCCCCGGGGAACCGTTTTGTATTGAGCTCGCAGGAGTCCACCCGTTCCGCCACCTCCGCGAGGTTGATGGAATCGGCTATCGCCCCCGATGCCACGATATTCTCGATCTTCAGCGAATCGTACTTCGCAGGGATCATCTCTACCTACATGAACCCGGGTACACGATAATACTGTTGAAATTTCGAATCTTCCCGATTCCGGCCCGTTTAAAAGGACAGGTTGATGTGAGATCACGGCCAATTTTTTTAGTTCATGACTGACAGGTATCCAGACTACGAGGGCCTCTGCTGTGACTTCCGGATCGAGGTCCCCAAATACTACAACTTCGGCTTCGATGTGATTGATGCCTGGGCCGAGAAGGACCGGAACAAGCTGGCCATGATCTGGGTCAGCCAGAAGGGAGAGGAGAAGAAGTACTCGTTCCGGGACCTGAAAAATCTCTCAAACCAGGCGGCAAATATCCTGATCAAGTACGGCATCCAGAAAGGCGACCGGGTACTCCTGATGCTCCCCCGGATCCCGGAGTGGTGGATCTTTGTCATCGCCCTGATCAAGCTCGGCGCGGTGCTCTGTCCTTGCCCGACCATGCTCACCCCGAAGGATATCCGCTACCGGCTGAATGCCGGGAAGTTCAAGATGATCATCACCAATCTCGAGAACTCGGCCAAGGTGGAGGAGGTCACCGAAGAGTGCTCCACCCTGACATGCCGGTTCCTGGTCGACGGTGAACTTCCCGGGTGGGTGAACTTTCCAAACGAGTTGCTCTATCCTGCACCGGTCTCCTTCCGGTCTGTCAGCCTGCCGTCCGGAAAAAAGACGCTTTCCACCGATCCGATGCTGATCTACTTCACTTCGGGGACAACGGGTGAGCCGAAGATGGTGCTCCATAACCAGAGTTACCCCCTCGGGCATATCGTCACCGCCCGGCTCTGGCAGGATGTCTCGGACCATGATGTCCATTTCACGTCCTCTGATACCGGCTGGGCGAAGTGCGCCTGGGGCAAGATCTTCGGCCAGTGGATCTGCGGGGCCTGCATCTTTGTCTACGATGTGCGGGGCAAGTTCAAGGCGACCGAGTTGCTCCCCCTCCTCGAGAAATACGAGATCTCCACGTTCTGTGTGCCGCCTACCATCTACCGGATGCTGATCCTTGCCGACCTCGAAAAGTTCGATCTCCGCGAGCTCCGTCGCTGCACCAGTGCAGGGGAGCCGCTCAATCCCGAGGTGGTCAGGGTCTGGATGGAAGGCACCGGCCAGACCATATCGGAGGGTTACGGCCAGACCGAGACCGTCTGCTGCATCGGCACCTTCCGGGGGATGGAGACTAAGCCGGGTTCGATGGGCAAACCTGCGCCGGGATGGCATGTCGAACTCCATGATGATGAGGGAAAGCCGGTCGAGATGGGTGAGGAAGGACGGATCGCCATCTCCCTCAACCCGCGCCCGGTGGGCCTCTTTGTCGAGTACATCAACAGCCCCGAGGCGAACGCGGTCTCGTTCGTGAACGGGTTCTACTATACCGGTGACAAGGCGTACATGGACAAGGACGGCTACTTCTGGTTCGTCGGCCGGGACGATGATATCATCAAGTCTTCCGGTTACCGGATCGGTCCCTTCGAGGTGGAGAGTGCGCTTCTCGAGCACCCCGCCGTCCAGGAATCCGCCGTTGTGGGCTCACCGGACCTGATCCGGGGGGTCATCGTGAAAGCCTTCATCGTGCTCAAGCCCGGGTATGAGCCGTCCGAGACCCTTATCAAGGACATCCAGTCACACGTCCGCCGGACGACCGCCCCCTACAAGTACCCGCGGGCCGTTGAGTTCGTGGACGAGCTTCCGAAGACGCTCTCCGGCAAGATCAAGCGGAACGAGCTCCGGCAGATAGAGATGCAGAAGGCCCTGATCGAGGAATGAGTCCGGACCGGAGAAGGAAAACCGCTTATTCTCATCTTTTTCCCGGTCGGGGAAGAATGAACCTTAATTTCCAGGGGATCGTATCGCAGGGTGCCGCCGCGGGGGAACGCGCAGTGTGCAGACCGTCGAAAGAAGACCGTGATGATGCATGAACTGCCAGGACACGGTCGTACCGGACTCCCGCCGGATTTCATCGTTCCCGTTGTCCTTTCTTCATTTATCCTTGCGAGACCACCTTTTTTCGCCGTGATATAAAAAGACACCTTAAAGACGCTTCCGGGGAAATATATCCGTTCATATGCCGTGCTCCGGCTCTACCATGGACAACTACGAGGAGACCTACCGGGATTTCCGGATCGAGGTCCCTGAATACTACAATTTCGGCTTCGACGTGATCGACCGGCTGGGCCTTGCCGACAGGAACCGGCTGGCCTTGATCTGGGTCAACCAGGAGGGGAATGAGAAGACTTTCACCTTCCGCCAGTTGATGAACCTCTCCAACTCGGCGGCAAACATGCTCCTGAAGTACGGGGTCAAGAAGGGCGACCGGGTTATCATCATGCTTCCCCGCGTCCCGGAATGGTGGATTTTTGCCGTCGCCTGCATCAAGCTCGGGGCGGTCTTCTGTCCCTGCCCGACCATGCTCACCACGAAGGACCTCCGCTACCGGATCAACGCGGCCAAGATCAAAATGATCGTGACTGACGCGGAGAACGCCCCCAAGGTGGAGGAGATCTGCAACGAATGCCCAACGCTGTCCGGACGCCTGGTCACCGATGCAAAGCTCCCCGGCTGGGTGAGCTACATCGAAGAGACGACCTATCCTGCCCCGGTCTCCCGAAGCCTGGTGAAGGTCGCCGGCATGGAAAAGACGAAGGGCACCGACCCGATGGTCATCTACTTCACCTCCGGCACCACCGGGGAGCCAAAGATGGTGCTCCACAACCACGCCCTGCCGCTCGGGCACATCACCACCGGCGCCTTCTGGCTCGACCTGAAGGAAAACGATCTCCACTTCACGCTCGCCGATACCGGCTGGGCCAAGTCCTCGTGGGGCAAGTTCTTCGGCCCCTGGATCTGCGGCGCATGCACCCTGGTCTACGATATCCGGGGCCGGTTCAAGCCGACCGAGCTCCTGCCGGTGCTCGAGCAGTACGAGGTCACCGTCTTCTGCGCCCCGCCGACGGTCTACCGGATGCTGATACTCGCCGATCTCGAAAAGTTCGACTTGAAAGAGCTCCGCCACTGCGTCAGCGCCGGGGAACCCCTCAACCCCGAGGTGATCCGGGTCTGGAAGGAGGGGACCGGCCTGACCATCTACGAGGGTTACGGCCAGACCGAGCTCGTGCTGGTCATCGGCACCTTCCCCTGCATGGAGGCGAAGGCCGGCTCGATGGGCAGGCCCTCTCCCGGGTGGCAGATCGATCTCCAGGACGAAGACGGAAAACCGGTTCCCCGGGGTGAGGTGGGCCGGATCGCCATTAAAGTGAAACCGGACCGGCCGGTCGGCCTCTTCGACGGCTACCTCTACGACAAGGAGGCCAACGAGGAGGTTTTTGCCGGCGACTACTACTACACCGGCGACAAGGCATACATGGACGAGGACGGCTACTTCTGGTTCGTGGGCCGGGACGACGACGTGATCAAGTCCTCCGGTTACCGCATCGGCCCCTTCGAGGTGGAGAGCGCCCTCCTCGAGCACCCCGCGATCAGGGAGGCGGCCGTCGTCGGCTCGCCGGATGTCATCCGGGGCATGATCGTCAAGGCCTTCATCGTGCTGAAGGATGGCTACCAGCCGTCGGAGCAGCTGGCCAAAGACATCCAGAAGTTCGTCAAGAAACATACCGCCCCCTACAAGTATCCCCGTGCCATCGAATTCACCGACGATTTGCCAAAAACCATCTCGGGCAAGATCAAGCGGAACGTGCTCAGGGAGCGGGAACTTTCCGGCGAAGGGAAGAACACCCGGAAAGACGAATGAACGTGGCAGAACGGATTCCTGCTCCGTTAAAAAATACACATCTTTATTTCTCTGCACTTCCTATGAGATAGAGGTGCGAGGGTAGCCAAGCCAGGTCAACGGCGCTGGATTCAGGGTCCAGTCTCGCAGGAGTTCTTGGGTTCAAATCCCATCCCTCGCATAAAGGCAATTCTCGTCTCATGTGCCTATATTCTATTCTCGAATAAATTTCCCGAAGAATATTTTATTAAAAGACCTGCTGCAGCGTCCTGTTTATCGCATTCGAGAAATAAGCAGAAATGTCATTCCTGTGGATGGATGATAACTTTTAACCTGCCATCCGGCCCGGGAAGTCAGGAAGGACTCGGATTGGAGACAGCGATACATCACGCACCAAGCCTATCCCATAACTGCCGAAAAAATTCCGCTTTATTCAACCCATACTCCATGCCAGTATAATGGCAAATATTCCGGTGGTGAAGTTCGCCGCAAACCAGACGGATCGTATCGGTTGCCTGGTTGTCGTGGTCTGGTCCCCCGCTTTCATCTGGTTACGGGTCCAGAACCAGAAACCGAGACTATGATACACCATCACGACCCCAGGGATCCATGCCAGCCTGAAACCCCAGGTTGTTCCAAGGATTAAGCCAATACCGGCTATTCCGTATATCCATCCAATGGCGACATCGGCCACCATGATCGCATTTTCGTACACCTCGTATTCCGGGCGCAGATCTTTCTCCCAGATCCCGATTCGGATTGCGAGTTCCCTGTTGGTCAGGGAAATAAGCTGGCCGATCCAGTGAAATCCAAACCCAACAGTAAGGACCAGTATCCCGGTAACAATGCTGAAAAGGGCAACTACCTGATTCACCTGAAATACCCTCACTTCTTTCCTGAGTTCATGAAATCGATAAAAGAACCTGTCGGAACCCGGTCTTCTCGCTCATGTCATTCCTGGGGATGGATGATAACCTTTAAACTGCCATCCCGGTGCCTTTCGGTCAGGAGAAAACCTTCAGCCGTTTTTTGTAAGGGAAAAACGTGGGTTATCATATCGGTCACATTCACTCTTTTATACTGGATCAATTTCAGGGCAGTTGAAAGGTTGTGGAAATCGGCAGCATAAGAATGGGTAATCGTGATCTCGTTCTGCCACAGGTTCCAGAGATTGATTTCGGACTGGATTTCAGGATTCGTGGGGGCGAAAAACAGGATCGTACCCCCGGGTCCGACCGCGTCAAGTGACTGTTTCACACATATGGGAACCGGTGCGGCCATAATAACGGTATCCGCACCCACCCCGCCGTTTAATTCTTTAAATTTTGCGGGAACATCTTCCCTGGCGGAAATGGTTGCATCGGCACCGAATTTTCGGGCGATCTCCAGCCGTTCAGGACTCGGATTGGAGACGGCGATAAATCCCGCACCGTTCAGCCGGGCCATCTGGGTGTGCAGCAGTCCGGTAATCCCGGCGCCAAGGATCAGGACCGACCGGCCATCCGATGTCGGAGCCATGTGCTGCCCACGCACAACACATCCGAGAGGTTCGACAAAGGTTCCTGCATCGAAAGAAACCGGGTCGGGAAGGCGCAAACATCCCCGGTCCACGTTGATCTCGGGCAGCACGACATATTCTGCAAATGCCCCGTACGCATGTTTGAATTTTGTCGTGTGCAGGGTGTCGCATGCGGTCGTATGCCCGCGGATACACGCATTGCAGGTGTTACAGGGTACATGATGGGTCATCACGACCCGATCCCCCACGCTCCATTTCGGGTCTACGTCGGATCCGACTTCCGCAATGATTCCCGTGCATTCGTGTCCAAATGCACCGATACCCCCCGGTCTTCCGGCACGCTTGATGCGATACCATTCCATGACATCCGACCCGCACACCCCGCACGCCATGATTCTGACCTTGATTTCACCGGGTTCAACGGAGAGATCATCGACATCTTCAATGCGAATGTCACGGTTCGAATAATAGACCGCCGCTTTCATTGCATCCACCTGGAGATACCTGGATAAAAATTTGGAATTCAGTCGAGCTTACGTGCCCCGGGTAAACATGCAGTGTATATATCCAGGGCTTCCTTTACCTCATGATTTCCATGGACAATTGCACCAATTGCTTTGATCATGCCGACGGGATTATCGTCCTGGAAGATATTTCGTCCGAAATCAACTCCCGCTGCACCTGCCTGGACAGCGTTGTACGCCATCTGGATGGCATCAGGAGGACGTGAATACTTGCCACCTGCAACCACGACCGGAGTCGGGGCGACAGCGTCAACCAGCCTGGAAAATTCATCGCAATAATAGGTCTTGATAATCCGGGCCCCGGCATCCTGGCAGATACGGGATGCAAGAGCCAGATAGCGCAGATCCCGGGCCATGTTTTTCCCCACGGCGGTTACCGCAAGAACGGGAATGCCGTATTCGTCGGCCTGGTTGATCATGTCGGTGAGATTGAGAATCGTCTGGTGCTGGTTGGCAGAGCCGATATAGACACTGACCGCTACCCCGGCCGCATCCATCCGGATGGCTTCTTTTATGGTAACCGTGAGCTTTTCGTCACTCAACTCTTCGAATAAAACGCTGTTTCCCCCGGTAACCCGTAACATGATGGGTTTTGATCCGAGGTCTTCGACCGCAATATTGGCCCGCACTGCCCCGCGTGTCGTCATCAGGCAATCGCAATAGGGAAGGAGCGTTTTGATCGTGGCACTCATGTTCCGCAGGCCCGTTGTCGGCCCCTGGAAATAGGGATGATCAACCGCAAGCATAACGACCCGGTTATCTATCGGATTGATGATTCGGTTCATCCGGCTTTGAATTCCGATATCAAGATATGCATTCGCCATGGGGACACTTCACGAGAAATAATGCTGCACAAATGTATAAAAAGCTGGGATTATTTTCGCTCCGGTCTGACGACCAGGTATCCCGTCTCTATCAGCCAGTGGTGAAATTCATAAGTACTATGGATACAATTGGATGCACAAATCGCCCGAATCTCTTCGTATTTCGGAGATTTCTCCACTTCTTTGTTCAAAAGCGACTGTATCGGGCATTTCACATCATGACAATATTCCCGGCGTGTATAATCGATATACCCATCTATCGACTGCATAATTGATTCTTAGAAAAGAAATGAAAAAGGTTAACGGAATTTTCCAGTGCGCCATTACATTACGCAGGTTTCGGGGCCAGGTCCCGCAGGAGTTCCCGGGTTCAGTCTCCCATCACTTGCATTGCCGGTATTGAAAAAATCTCCGTTTAACGACATAGTGCTCCACCTTGTTCCAGGAACCAGTGCGTGACATATGCTCCGATTCCGGGCATGATAATCAGACCATTGATGTGATTCGAATATTCCGGATATTTCATTCGAAGTTCCTGCAAGTACCACCTCCCGAACTCTTCTTCGGTCCGGGCGCTCCGGAAAAAGCCGTCGAGAAACCGGGAAATATCGTTCTCATCAATGATATCGGCAAGGTGCTCCCATTCCGGATACACAACAATCATTGTTCCATTATTTTTCCCACGATATAAGGTTTGATTGACATGAACCGTCCGGTTATCGGAAACCGGTGGATATGGTGCTGGTGCCCAACCAATCAGTGCGAACTGCCCAGCTCCGGAAGTCCGGGATCACCGGAGGACATAAATATGTCTGCACGGAGCTGGGTTCTATGGATACCTACCAGGCATACATCATCATTTCCGTCCTGGTCTTCGCGATCATTGCTCTGCTTCTCTATTTTACAAACCGGGGAAAACCAAAAGGATTATCAAAACTTGCTGCTCTTTCGTTTGCCTTCATCATCGCAGGGATCGTCTTTGGCGAGGATCGCCGCATCGGATACACGCTGCTTGGAGTGGGGATCCTTCTCGCCGTGGCCGACATCTATTCCAGACTCGCATCGAAGTAAGATTCACACCGGCGGAGCGAATAACCCGCCGCCGCTATCTTCATCCCCTCCCCCACCCACACTCTTCCGATCATCATGGCACGAATCCTCGTCGCATACGCGACAAAGCACGGGTCAACCACGGAAATAGCCGGGGCGATCGGTAAGGAGCTGACCGCAGCAGGGCTCGGAGTCGAGGTAAAGGAACTGAAAAATGTCCAGTCACCGGCCGGATACGATGCAGTGGTGATCGGCGGGCCGATCTACATGGGCAAGGTGATGGCTGACGTGAAAAAGTTTGTCGGACGGCACAGGGAGAAGCTTGCCGCCATGCCGGTCGCCGCCTTCGTGGTCGGGCTCTCACCCGCATCGAAAGATGAGGAGGAGATTGGTACCGCCAAAAAAGCGCTCTCAGATGCCATCTCTCCGCTCCAGCCGGTGGCTTCAGCCCTGTTTGCCGGGAACCTGGACCCTGAAAAGCTCGGGTTCATCGAGCGAAAGATGATCGGCATGGTCAAATCACCGACCGGCGATTTCCGCAACTGGGAAGCCATCGCGGCGTGGGCCAGGGGGTTGCCGCCCCTGCTGGCAAAAGGGTAGCAGACCTTCGTGAAATCCCGGAATTCTTTTTTCCCGGCTCTGCCCTGTCCACGAATCCCTCATCACGGGCTTTTCCAGGACCAGAGAAACCGGTGAGCGATGAAGGCAACGTTCATAGTATCGCCTGAAGAGATCATGGTACCACTATCCCGGAGCATGCAGTATGACGTCTTCCCGTATTCCCGCAGCCCACCTCGACCTTCTC
>JAAEET010000014.1 GCA_013415565.1 Methanomicrobiales archaeon | reverse complement strand
CCCGCGGTTTCCCGGTCACCGCTGCCGACTCGAGTTTCATGGCCGGTTCCCCGTCATACGTCTTCTCCCGGCACACCCCGAGGAGTGCGGAAACTGCATCGAGTACCCTCCCGGTGCTGCTGGTCTGTGCCACGTTCACCCCCTGGGAGAGCTGGATGTCGAGGATATCGAGCTCCACATCTGTCCACCCCCGTGATGCGAGGACCTCCTGCACATCAGCTTCAGGAAGGATACCGTAGAGCATCCGTTCCGGGTAGGTGGTTGCGAGATCTCCCCCCGGCATCGGAACAACTTCAAGGTGGGCGACCCGTTCGAGGTCGGGCACCTGCCCGGCAAAGACCTCTCCGCCCCAGACCGTCCCGTCGTCACCATACCCGACACCATCGATGGTTATCCCGATGCAGGGCTCGGTCGTTGATGCGGCGACATGAGCCCGGTGATGCTGGACCGGCACGAGCTTCGCCCCCGTGGTTTCCGCAAGCTCCCGTGCGAAGCGGGTAGAGAGAAACTGGGGATGTGCATCGTGGGCGATGATATCGTATCGACTACCGAGCAGTCGTCCCAGGTTCCCGATGGTCTCTTTCAGGTAGTCGTAGGTCCGGGGATTCCTGACATTGCCGACATGGGGGGAGATCGTGCAGTAACCGTTCCGGTATAGTGTGGTATTTGAATTCAGTTCCGGCCCCACTGCAAGGATTGCAGAAGATCCGAGGTCGATGGAAATCCTTTTCGGAGCCATTCCCCGGGAGAGCCGGATGATGTAGCCGTCCCGGACCACAGAGTCGTCGCACCGGTTCACGATGCGCCGGTCATGCGTGAGAAAAAAATCAACATCTCGGTTGAGCTTCGCCATCGCCTGATCGATATCGGTGATCATCGGGTATCCCGGCATATTTGCACTGGTCATGATCAGCAGCGGGGCCCTGAGATGGGAGAAGAGGAGATACTGCAGTCCTGAATAGGGGAGCATGCAGCCGATAGTGTGCAGATTGCTGATATCCGGGTGGGCGGAGGGATCGCGTTTCTCGAGCACCACGATCGGCCGCTCCAGGCTCTCCAGCATCAGGCGTTCGGCTGCAGAGACCCTCGCGATCCGCTCAACATACCCGGGCCTGATCATGATCGCGAACGGTTGTTCAGAGCGCCCGAGCCTGCTCTTCAGCTCCCCTGCGGAATCTTCACTACAGGCAAGGTGGAAGCCTCCGATGCCACGGATGGCCACGATTGAACCGCTATCGAGGAGCATGGCGGTCTCCCGGATGACATCCCCACACTCCACGTCATTCCCGCTTGTATCAAAGAGCCGCAGAACAGGACCACAATCCGGGCAGGCGATCGTCTGAGCATGATGCCTCCTGCAGGAAGGATCCTGGTATTCCCGGCTGCACGACGGGCATGGATGGAACCGATCCATGGAAGTCCGTTCCCGGTCATAGGGGAGATCGGAGATGATACTGTAGCGGGGACCGCAGTTGACGCAGGAGGTGGCCCAGTACCCCTCGTATCTCCCTCCCGGGGTGGAGATGTCGGCAAGGCACTCATCGCAGGTGGCGATGTCAGGGGGGATCATGCCCGACAGCGCACCGCGGCTGCTTTGAAGGATAACAAATTCCTGGTTACAGGAGTCGTGGGACGGGAGTACCTCAATACTGTCGATGCGGGAAAGTGGGGGACCGTTTCCTACGGCCTGGAGAAAATCTTCAAAACGATCACCCTCCGCGCAGATCTCGACCTCACTTCCGAGGTTCTTGACCCACCCGGAGATGCCGTACTCCTTTGCCGTGCTGTATACAAAGGGACGAAAACCAACGCCCTGGACGATTCCACGGATGATTATCTTTCCGCTACGGCGCATTTGGTCTCTACAAAACTTTATTGATTTATTACGCCATATAATCATAGGGTTTTACTATTGACTGGTCATATCAGGATAGTTAACGATCCGGTGGAATTAGTCCCTCTTCTCATCACGTTCAATAATAGCTGTTACAAGCAGGTCTACGATCTCCTCAACCGATCCTGGATGACCGAGGAGGAATTATCCGAAGAGCTGAACGATACCGGAGTGGGCCACTGTATCACCATCCTGAAAAAGGGCAACCTGATTGAGGAGCAGTGGAGAATGCCTGAACCAGGGAAACGCCCGGTCAGGGAATTTCGTGCAACCTACAACAAATTCAGGGCCAACTTTCAATGTAACTTCTCGGATCTCTCCGATCTCCTCTATATTGCCAGCTCGAACGAGGAGCATCTCAGGCTGATGGTCGAGAAGATCGAAGAAGAACTCGGCAATGGCAATACCTCGATCAACGACATGGCACGGAAATTTGGTGTCAGCCCGGTTTTCATCAAAGGCCTCGCAAAGCGGATCCCCCACCTGGATGTCAAGGGACAGGGGCTGGTGCTGCTTGACCGAAGCCAGTAACGACCCCCTGTATTCCATTCTTCGCAGCAAACGGGAAGTCACGCGGTTCCAGATTCTCGTCGAGATCGCGGAACACCAGCCGTCAATCCGCCAGCAGGAGATTGCCGAAAAACTGGGTGTCACGCCCCAGGCGGTATCAGAATATATCCGCGAACTGGTGGAGGACGGGATGGTCGCTGCCCACGGGCGGGGCAGGTACGGCGTCACCCGGGAGGGTATCGAATGGGTGCTGAACCATGCCGAGGCACTGGAGAGCTATGCCCGGCATATCAGGAGGGATATCATCCAGCAGGTTTCAACCTGGACTGCCCTGGCCGCCGAGGATCTGCGGGAGGGCGACCAGGTCGGGGTCTACATGAAAGACGGATTGCTCTATGCCTCCCGGGAACCGCGAAGCGCGATGGGAACGGTAATCAGGGATTCACGGAAGGGTGAAGATGTCGGTGTTGCCCGGCTGGCAGGGATCATCGATCATACCGAGGGGACGGTACATGTCTGCAAGGTGCCACGGATCCAGCGGGGAGGTTCACGGAAAATCAGGTCCGATCTGGTGAGAGAAGTCGTGTCCGGAGCGGGCATGGTTGCCGCAGTGGGCCTCGAAGCATATATCGCCCTGAAAGAGGCCGGCCGGATTCCTGACATGTTCTTCGGATCCCGGGAAGGGGTCATCGAGGCGGCCTTCCACGGTATCGACTGTGTTATTCTCATTGTAGACGAAGAATTCACGGATTTCCTCAAACGGCTTGAAGGAGCCGGCCTCTCATACCTGATCCATGACCTGGTCGCCGTATGAGAGTCATCATCCATCCCCAGAAGGGTACCTACAAGATCCTGTTTCTCGAGAATCACAGCGTGCGGGGGATCGGATTTGCGGACCTCTCCGAGACGGCGAAAGGAGTCAGGCCGGTCCAGTATCGTCTCCGGTGGGGGAGCAGGAAACAGTTCCGGAATACCCCTACCCGGGACTTCATCGCATCGCTCCGGAAGTCAGAGGTCTTCCTGACCCGCCGTGACGACCTGTTCGAGGAATTTCTCTCCGATTTCCAGATACCGTTTGCGGGTGTGGATCTCTGCAGGATCTGTCTTCTCGAAGAAAGGATTACCCCCCTCAATCCCGCAACTGCTGTCCGGTACCGTAGTTCCGAATCGATCTGTCCTGAGTGTGCGAAACGGGAACTCCGCCGCGAACTGGCGCACATGGGGCGAATCGGAAGGCAGGCGATGTCCCACATGGAGGCCCTGATCCAGAAGTACCGGGATGTGGACAAGGTACTGGCAAGCATCCAGCCCGAAGAGATCCGGATGTCCCAGACCCTGTTCGACAGGCTCGAAGCCCACCCGGTCCAGCACACCGCCCGCCTCGAGGAACTTCCCCTTCCCCGGAATTTTGTGGATGCCTCGGGAGTGGATACGCTGATGCCTGCCCAACAGATGGCGGTGGATGCCGGTCTCCTGTTCGGAAAAGATCTGCTGGTCGTATCGGCAACCGCCAGCGGCAAGACATTTATCGGGGAGATGGCAGGCCTCAAGAATCTCATCGAAGGAAGGGGTCAGATGATATTCCTCGTGCCGCTCGTGGCCCTTGCCGTGCAGAAATACCAGCGGTTCCTTGAACGCTACGGGGGCATCACCGGCGTGGGTATCCTGATCGGCAAGAGCCGCATCAATCTGCCGGAGAACCGTCCGGTGGGTGACCGGAATACCGGGGCCCCGATTGTCGTTGCCACCTATGAAGGAATCGACCACCTGATCCGATCCGGAAAGAAACTCAGGAAGGTGGGAACGGTGGTTATCGACGAGGTCCAGATGCTTGAAGACAGCGACCGGGGCCACCGTCTCGATGGTCTCATTGCCCGCCTCAAATACCTGGCCCCGAAAGCCCAGTTCCTGTATTTGAGTGCAACCATCGGCCTTCCCAAAATCCTGGCACAAAAGCTTGATGCCACCTTGGTAAGGTATGACGACCGGCCGGTTCCCCTCGAGCGCTACCTCCTCTTTCTCGAGCACAAGCAGAAGATCCCTACCATAAAAAGGCTCTGCGAGGAGGAGTTCCGGCATGTCTCATCGAAGGGGTTCCATGGCCAGACCATCGTTTTCACCCATTCCCGGGCCCGCTGTCATGTGATCGCCGATGCCCTGGGTCCGAAATACGGGGTATACCATGCCGGGCTCACTTCGCAGGAGCGGCGGACAGCCGAATCGCTCTTCCTCTCCGGGAAACTGAAAGCCGTGGTCACGACCGCAGCGCTCGGTGCCGGGGTTGATTTTCCCGCTTCCCAGGTCATCTTCGATTCCCTGGCTATGGGGATCTCGTGGCTCTCCGTGCAGGAGTTCAACCAGATGGCGGGAAGGGCGGGGAGACCGGACTACCATGATCTCGGGAAGGTGGTGATCCTTGCCGAACCCGGCGCGAGTTATGCCCGGGGTTCTGCCCAGACCGAAGAAGAGGTTGCGATGCGTCTCCTGAAGGGGGAAATGGAGGAGGTGGCGCCTGAACATGACCTTGAACAGAGTTCGGAGGAATACGTTGCCAATGCCGTTGTTTGTGGCGGGAATGAGCAGGATCTTGGCCGTATCACCGCGACGATGGTCGGAACCATGGAGCCGGTTCTTCCCGTCCTCCTTGACCGCGGGCTGGTACGGAAATCGGAAGGACGGATCGAATTATCCGAACTGGCCCGGATCATGGCCGAGCACTTCATCGGGGTGGAACGGCTGACTGATATCCAGTCGCTGATCCGGAAAACCGATGACCCGATTACTATCCTGACCGAACTGGAGTGCGGATCCGGGGATGAAGACCGGGATAAAAAGGAGAAAAAGAAGAAAAAACGTCGTTAGTTTTTCTCCGGCTCCATTTCGTTTCCGGGTTTCCCGATTATCAGGGCTCCGGCCCGGCGCCATTACCCCCCCCTCTTTTCTCTGGAATCATCTGGTCGAGAATGAAGCCCTTGAGCGATCCTGCATCGGTCAGTCCCTGGATCTTCAGTCCATCAGGCACTCCTCCCCCTGCCGGGTCTCCCTCAGCGCGGATCTTCAGCATCGAGATGCCAAAGAGCCGCGAGAGCGGACCCTGGATGATCTCGACGGCGGTGATCCGGGAATAGGGGACGGTGCCGGCCTGCCGCCGCCAGACTCCCCGTTCCCATCCGATTCCTCCATCTGAAAACCTGTAGATGACGGAGTGATAGTAGGCCCCCGTCCACCAGACGAGAACGATTACCAGGAGCAGAATTGGAACGGTGAAGGCAAGGACGTAGACCGGCGGGAAGAAGAGGCTGAGCGGGATTAGCCAGGGAAGAACTCCTGCCCAGATGGCAATGAGGAGATAGGTGAGGTACAGGCTCCGCAAGTTCCGGTGAGGTCTGACCTCTCCCCCGGGAGGGGGGCTGTATGCCGGCATGGTGAGGGATGGATTCGGGATCTATAAGAAGATGTTTCAGGGATGGTTGCGGGTCATGGTGCATATCCACCGGTCATAGATAGGATCGCGGGTATTTTCAGAAACGTCGACATCGCAGCCGGACTCCTGCGCCCATGCGGTGATTCGGCACGCCTCTTCCTCTTTCCCGACCGTGATCAGGCACCGATCGGTGAGCATGACCAGCTCGCGGGTGAGCACTTCCCAGACATCGGCATTAAAGTCATTGATCTCGCCGAACATCAGGCCCAGCCCAATCGCGACCGGCTCGATATAGTGACGGGCACATTGTGCATCGATGCACATCGTTTCACGGGGGACCAGTCTGCCGGTAGAAAACCCGAGCGAAAGAAGACTGCAATCGATATCACAGGCCAGGACACGGTAGCCGAGATCCCTCAGTACCGCTGAGCCAAGCCCGGATCCGCAGCAGAAATCCAGGCAGGTCGTACCGTCACCCGGACCCCAGGCCCCTTCGAGAAGTTCCCGGACCATGGTCCTCCGTTCAGGGTTCAGATCCTCGAACGCCGGCGTCACCTCCGCGGCGATGCGGAGACTGTAGTACTCCCTGACGGCCTCCTCCCAGACCGGCCGGTCCTCCTGGTAGATATCGCCACCGAGATCCTCGAAAAACGAGATGAGGGATGCCGTCGGCTGCCTGAGATGGTAGCATCCGGCACTCCAGCGATCTTTTCCGGAATGGACGGCGATCGCCAGAGGATCCGACTCTTCGTCAACGAGAAGCCTCGCCTGGTCACCGGGGCATTCCAGAAGGAGTGCAGTGAACCGGTCGTCGATGAGATCGGCAAACGAAGGCTCGATGAGATCGACTGTATCGACACCGAAGATCTCGGCAACAGAGGGGTGGTTTCTGCTCATGGGCATCAGGCACCGTATTTCGTTGTCCTGTTGATGAGATCGCAGATGATCGGCATCAGGGCAGATCCCGGGATCCGGTTCAGTCCTCCCCCGGCACAGGCAATTTCATCGAAGGATCCGACCGCATCTGTCCGCACGCCGTTTCCCCTGATAACCAGCGGGACCGGGTCGGCACTGTGGTCACGGATACTGCACGGAGTACTGTGGTCGGAACACACCACGATGAGGAGCCCCTCAACGGAAAGGAATGGCTCGATTGCGGAGTCGATCCGCTCGATGAAGTCACGTTTTCCCACCGCGTCTCCATCATGCCCTGCTTCGTCCGCACCTTTGATATTGAGGAGGACAAAATCCTGCGTTTCAAGTTCGGCAAGCACCGCCTCCACCTTCCCCGAGAGATTGGTCGTGGTCGAACCGGTTGCTCCTTTCACCGGAACACGGCGGAGTCCGACCGCAGCACCGATGCCGTTAATGAGGGTTGCGGCGGCGATCACGCTCCCCGACAATCCGTACCGTTCGGAAAATGGCGGGAAGTCTCCCATCTCCCCGGCCCCGCGGATGAGGATGGTATTTGCCGGTAGAAGCCCCCGGCTCTCCCGGTCGCGGTTGAGCGGATGATCCGCGAGGATGGCATCGGCCTGTCGTACAAACGAGTTCAATGCCTCTGCCGTCTTCCCGTCTGCAGGGGTGTCCCGGAGCGGTCTGAAGGGAGGAGGAACCAGGCCGTGTTTTTTCGGGTCATTGGAAGAGACGCAGGCCCCGAGGCCCCGACCCTGGAATGCCAGGGCGGCACGATGACCGGTTCCGGATCTGAACATCACCGCGATACCGAAATCCGAGAGGTCGACCCCGTCCATGACGGCCCGGGTCAGATCCGCCGTGTCGCGGATTCGTCCGGCCCTCCTGTCACTGACCTTTCCTGCCGCATCCAGCGTTGCATAATTGCACCGGAATCCGATCATTCCCGGTTTCATCATGATGCCGGTCCCAACGGCTTCGAGCGGCCCGCGGCCGGTATAGTACTCTCCGGGGGAATATCCGAGCAGGCTCAGGTGGGAGGTATCCGAACCGGGACGGATTCCGGGAGCGATGGTATCCATGATCCCGCAGATCCCTTCTGCGGCAATCCTGTCGAGGACCGGTGTGGCAGCGGCCTGGAGCGGCGTGAGATTCCCAAGCTCCGGGCATGGCCGGTCAGAGACACCGTCGATGATAAGGAGCAGGACCGTATCAGCCGTCATCCCGAAGAGATACGGGCTGCACGGTAATATGTTTCACCATTCGGGGGCTCGATGAGGCCGCACCTGGTGTCTGAAAGAGGGTGGCGGAACAGGAGGCAGCGTCAGGCTGCCCGCACTGTTCCGACTTTGGACTTGATGATCTCAACCCTGCGGACAGGGAAGAGCGGTTTCACGGTCTTGAAGATCTCTTTCGAGATCTCACCGGTCACGATCCCGTTGAGGAGGGCATTGAAGTCGCCTTCCTTTGCCATGTCCTGCACCTTCTGGGCCATGAGGCCGCGGATTGCATGGGTCTGGCTCAGGTTCGCTCTGGTGAGGGTGTAGCAGGTCACCGTCAGGTCGACTTTCTTTCCGTCCTTGGTGGTGACCGGGACATGAGAGTCGATACGGGAGGTTCGCCGTTTGACGAGGGACCGGAGGTAATCGCGGGTCAGCTCGTGCCCGACAAACTCGGTATACGCTGCATCCCCTGTCACGTTCGCGACCCGGAACTTCATCTTCACATTCTGTCGGGCATAATCGTTGATGATCTCACCGAGCGTGGTCTGCATGATCCGCCCGACCACATTCTCGGGGTCATTGGCGATGGTGTCGCCGATGTATGCCTTGCCGAGGCTGTCAGGGGTATACACTTTATACCAGCTCTTGGCTTTCCAGCCCTCGACTCTTCGTCCTGCCTGTTTTTTCTTTGCCATTCAATCACCTTTCAGAGGAATGTAAACAGATTTTTTGGTTCTCCAACCAATTTGGCCACTTTTTCGGGCCATTTCTCATAATCCAGACCCTTCTGGGCCAGAAATGCCGCCGTCCACCGCTCAAGGCCGATACCCGAGCACCCGGACCAGCACTCAGCTCCGCTCTGGATCTTCACGTTGAACCCTTTCGGGTACTTGTCCCCGTTGATGCTGACATTCTGGAACTCGAGCCAGCTTTCACTGTAGGGGAGGAATGCTTCATAATCGGTGGTACCGATCCGCTCTCCGCAGCCGCATGCGGCCTGATCGCCGACCATTCCCTCCTGGGCCATAAACCAGGGAGTGACCTGTGCCGATCGCCACTCGAGCTCGAGGATGTTTTCGAAGACATGCGTGTACGCCTCGTGGAGCCTGTCGGCGATCTCCACGGTCTGCTCCGCGGTCCCCAGCCAGAGCACTTCGATCCGATGGAATTCGTCAACGCGTTCGATTCCATGGATTCCACCGCTCTCATAGCGGTGGGATGTACCGCTCCGGTCAAAGACCCTGATCGGGAGGCAGTCGTTGGCGAGCGTCTCTCCCTGGACGAAAGGCCAGAACGGCGGACACTGGGCATAGCACATCCCGCCGATAGGTCCGTCTATCCGGTTCCTGATCTCCTCGATCCATACCTCGCCGGTCACTTTGAAATAATCAGCGATATCTTCCCAGTAGGAAGCATCGCGGGTCTTCGGCGTGCAGATATAGTAGATCTCCGGGTAGACTCCCTTGGCATGTCCGGATCGCATCCAGACTTCCCAGGGAACCATCTTCGGAAATACCATCTCCGAGAACCCGAGCGGGCCGATGATCTCATCGACCACGATCTGCTCGAAGGCCCGGAACAGCTGGACTGCCTGCGGACCGAAGATCCATTGTCCCCGGGCAGGAGCATGCTTGATCCATCCCCGCTCCACCATTGCAGCGGTCGGGTCTTCCGTGAAGTGCCGCGGTTTTTTCCCGCTCTCGAAGACGAGCTCCCAGTGCTCGCTCTTGCCGCCGTAGGTCGCCGCTTCGATCTTCTCCTCCACCAGCCGGACAAGACGGTCAGGAATCCGGTTCTCGAGGTCTGCCGCACTCACCGTGAGGCTGAGCGTCAGCGTCCCGTCGGAAAGGACCGATCCGGTGATGAAGGGAAGGTTCGGAACCCGGAAGTCCTCCGGAAAGTCTCCTTTCATGGAGATGGTATAGGCACCGACATCGATCTCCCGGATCCCCATGCGGAACTTTCCAAGGGTCGGTGCGACCTGCTTCCTGAACCGGAAGAGGGCGTCATGGGCACGGGTGTATGCCCCGCTCTCAAAGGTGAGCAGCAGGACATTTTCCCGGAACTCCGGAGTCCCGGTGATCCGGCCGACATCGGCCTGGTCCACACCTTTCGGGACGCCCCGCATGAAGAGTACCCGGTTCGCCTCGTCGATCAACGCTCGTGCAGCCAGTTCGGCCTCGGGCGTGAACGGAGCGCTGAACCGGAGCCCTGCCTCTAGTCTGAAGCGTAACTGCATAGATCCTCCGCAATTGCCAGATTCATAAGGTAATCATCCACCGATGCAATGAGCGACCGGAGTTTTGTTCCCGAGACCACCGTCCGTACCGTATCACCGGAAGCCGTGGTGTTCATGGACAGGAGGTTGTCCGGCCGGATGGCCCCGGCGACACAGGGAGCGTTCCGGTGGAGGGTTATGATCTCCCCATCTATCGCCTTCATGCCGCCACAATCCTCCCGAATACCTCTCGAAACTCCTCGAGGCGGGCACAACTGACCGTCGCCCCGGCTCTCATCGAGTGTCCTCCTCCGAAACCGCCGCAGGTGACCGCCGCCTCATGCACCGCGTCACCGAGCCTGAGATCGTGATCATTCACGGTCCGGATCGAGATATGACAGAGGTCTCCGGTCTTTGCCGCAACCATCACCCTGGGCCCGATCAGGGTATCCCGGATCAGGGCATCGGCGAGATCGCTTGCCACCGAGGTTTCCTCGACGGTATAGAAACCGTCGGGGTCGGGCTTCTCCAGTGCAAACCGGAGGGCCCGTATCACCTGCAGCCTGTGGCCAAGCGAAATCTCCCATGCCTCTCCCAGTCCTTCCGCCGAGCGGAAGCAGAGCGATGCGGCAAGTCCGCCGTGGCCGCATTTCCCGCATGCATCCACCACCGCAGTGAGGGCATGGGCATCGGGAACGACTTCCCGTTCCAGGGAATATCGCTCCCCGTACAGGGACTCCATGGTCTGTGCGGGTGCAAAGGGGCTTATCCGCAGCAGAATGAGCGAGAGCAGGCTCTCCAGCTCGGGAGAACCCTCTCCTGACACGCTCTCGATCAGGTCCGCCACCGCCATCTCGTCACCGCTGATCTGGTGGAGGTAGGGATGGGTCGAGCAGAGCAGCCGCTCATGGAGGTCCCTTCCCGGCAGCCGGCACCCCTTTCCAGGGGTGATGAGCGATTCTGCCACGGCTTCGTTAAAGATCTCCCGGTTCTTCCCGGCAATCTCCTGACCGTCGCCAAGGATGCCGAGCATGACCAGTCCGGCGAGGTCCCGGTTATCACCAAGTGCCTGGGCCACGATGTAGGCGGCACCGGCAGAGGAGAGCTCCCGATCGGCATCGATTCCGGCGAGCCTCGGGTTGACATGGAGATCTCCGGAAAACCGGGGCAGGTGGTGGTCAACGACCATGACTTCTTTCGGCAGATCCTCGATACCGGACCCGAGATCGCAGAGCAGCGTGGGGGTATCGGGGGAAATCGATGCCGCGCTCACGCGGTGGAGCACCCGCAGCCTGAACCGGATGCCTTTCCGGAACAGTGCAGTACAGAGGATGGTCCCTGCGGCAATCCCGTCTGCGTCGTGGTGGGCGTATACTTCAACGTACTCCTGACGCGAGAGGTGTTCAGCAACCCGGGATGCAGCTTCGGTAAGGGGCATGTCGTTATCGGGAGAGGAGGATCTCCGCGGTCTCCGGTTTATAGCTCCAGTCGCTCGGCAGACGCCCGGATGATACGTAGTACCTGGCCAGCCGCCGGACCTTGGATTCGGTCAGCTGCAGCTGCCGCTTGTTGTGCAGGTCGTTCTTGTTCTCGTCGAGATGCTTCCGCAGACCGAGCGCCTTTGCGATCAGGTTGCGGAGGTCTTCAGGGATATCCGGGCGCAGACCATTCTCTTCGAGAACCTGGTCGATCCGCTTCCCCATCACCAGTTTGACGTCAGGAACGCCATACCGGTCACGGAGAACGAGCCCGATCCGGCTGCTTGAGTATCCCTCTTTTTTGAGGTCGATAATTACTTTCTCGATGGCTTTCACGTCGGTATTTGACCAGGACGGCGCCTCTGTTCGGTGAGGACGGACCGAGCCCGAATCTCCTCTCCGGCGTGCATGTATACGTGCCATGGTTCACCTCCAGGAGATGTAAATCCGAAAAAGAGCAGACACCGCTGACTCTTCTGTAATCCCAAGCCGTTTCAAGCAAGGCCGTGCCGGAACGGCACGTCGGACTTACATATGCCAGCACATTTTCGTGCTTGTCTCATTTATAAGGCCGGGAGGATGATAAGCATATCGAAGGCGACGGCTCCTCACCGCTCCCGGCCGTAGCGGTTGATGAGCCTGATAAGGTCGGAAAATCCTTCCAGCTCCATCAGGAGCACGCCGTTCCGGTCCATCCCCATGCTGGTCTCCGCATCCGCGGTCAGCATCTCGGGGCCACGGAGTACCGCCCGCTGGATCCCGTCCCGCGAGAGGGCCGAAGCGGCATCCCGGTCATGGACAAAGGCCCGCCCCGGGATGATGACCGGGTCGTCGGTTACCGACAGGTCGAGCTCCAGCAGGTCGTCGCGGGTGATGAGGCAGGCGATCTCCTTCTCGGGGGCCACTACCCGGACACCTCCGCCCCTGGCATCGAGGATGGCCTGGATTGCCGGGGCTGCGATGCTCCCGGTTATCACGGTTGCCGATCGCTCGAGCCGGGGCAGTTTGTCGAGAAGATCAGGTTCGTCCCGGATGGCGAACGGTGATCCCAGTGCCGGGTCCCACAGCGGTGTCCCGCTGATCTTCAGCGAGTACCGTCCGGCCAGATCGGTCACCAGGTCCCGGAATTCCCCGGGAGTCTGGATCCGGTGGCCCCTGATCACCGGGGCATTGCCGAGAATCAGTCCCTGCCGGGTGGTGTTGGCAAAGCGCATAAGAATGAGCCCCTTTGCACCCCGTTCTTCGAGCCAGCTGCAGGTATCCTCCAGGTACTTTCCGTCATTAACCCCGGGAAGAACCACGGCGGCACCGAAGACGTCGATCTCCTCGCACAGCCGCTCAAGAATCCGGAGCGAGACTTCGGGTGTGGGATCGTGCATGTAGCGTTTCCGCTTCCGGGGATCTACGGAGAAGACGGTGAAGGATACCTCCGAGAGGCCGTGATCGATCAGGAAGTCGGCAATGGCCACTTCATCAAACCCCTTCCCGCTGGTATAGCCGATGTGGAGCGGCACCTCCATCCCGGAGAGGAGTTCGATCAGGTCCGTGAACTCCGGGTAGCAGCTCGGGTCTCCCCCGCCGCTGATGGTGATCCGGCCGAGATCGGCGGTCATCATCTGGAGGCTCGCCAGGGTATCCTCCCCCACCTCACGCAGGGTCTTCCATCCCTGGTAGTATTCCCGTACACTCCGGCTGCAGTAGTCGCAGCCGACCTGGTAGGGCGGGCAGTGGCGGCATCCGAAGGGGCGGGTCTCCTTCACGTGCTTAAAATAACAGTATTCGCAGAACCCTCTGCAGTTGACTCCGGGGCGTCCCCCGATGTCAACGGTCAGCTGCGCCATGAGTACAAGGATCTACGCCCGTAGCGGGGATAAGCGCTCCTGTCTGAGCACTAACGGGCAGATGAGGGGGCACTCTTCGTTCTGCGGGTTCCGTATGAAAAATAAATCAGGAGGCCGATTACCAGCCAGACCACGAACCTGAGGTGGGTGATGGTGGGGAGGGCGAGAATCAGGTAGGCGCAGAAGATCACGGCCATCACCGGGATGAGCGGGACCAGCGGACAGCGGAAGGGCCGCTCCGCATCGGGACTGGTTTTCCGCAAAACGATGATTCCGGCAGCCACGATGATGAATGCAGCAAGGGTTCCGATGTTCACCAGCTCAGCCATACTCTCCAGCGGAAGCAGCCCGGCGAGAATGGCCGTGATCGATCCCACCAGGATGGTGACCCTCACCGGGGTTTTGAGTACGGGATGGACCTTGGAGAAGGCCCGGGGGAGGAGACCGTCCCGGGACATGGCAAAGAAGATGCGCGACTGGCCGTACAGGAGCACCAGCATGACGGAGGTAATGCCGAGTACAGCGCCGACGGAGATGATCTCGGCACCCCAGGTGATACCGACCCGTTCCATGGCAAAGGCTACCGGGGCAGCGGTGGAAAGGAGCGTGTAGGGCACCATGCCGGTGAGGATCAGACATACAACGATGTAGAGGATGGTGCAGATGATGAGCGATCCCAGAATGCCGATCGGGAGGTCTCTGCCCGGGTTCCTGACTTCCTCGGCGGTTGTGGAAACGGCATCGAACCCGATATACGCAAAAAAGACGATTGCCGCGCCGGTCACCACACCCGCCCAGCCAAAGGGCACGAACGGAGTCCAGTTGGCAGGATCGACGTACCCTGCTCCGAGGAAGATGAAGAAGATGACCACCGAGATCTTGATGGCAACAATGACAGTGTTCACCCGGGCGCTCTGCTTGACCCCGGATATGAGAAGAAGGGTGATCAGGGCGATGATCAGGATTGCCGGCACATTCACCACGCCCCCGTTCATGCCGGGAGGATTGGCCAGGGCGGCAGGCAGCGCCATGCCGGCATCACGGAGAAAACTTGCCATGTAACCCGACCAGCCGATGGCAACCACGGCGATGGATACCGAGTATTCGAGGATGAGATCCCACCCGATGATCCAGGCCCAGATCTCTCCCAGGGAGGCATAGCTGTAGGTGTAGGCGCTTCCGGCAACCGGGACCATTGCCGCGAATTCTGCATAGCAGAGAGCGGCGAAGAGACATGCTGCCCCTGAAATGACAAAAGAGACCGCAAGTGCCGGCCCGGCATACGTGGCTGCGGCAATCCCGGTGATGACGAAGATACCGGTGCCGATGATGGCGCCGACACCGAAAAAGACCAGTTCCAGCGGTCCCAGGACCTTCTTCAGGGCATGTTCCCCCCGGCAGCACTCCATCAGTTCAGGGATGGTCTTCGTCCTGAAGAGGGTCGTTTTCTCGGGGAAGCGGATGCCCATTATGTTGTTGTTCGGCCGGCAAGCAGATAAAACGGGGGGAGGCCAGCCCCGGTTTCGGGATTACGTTTTCATCGCCGGTTTAACCGGCTTCTCACCGCATCACGCTCCAGCTCACGAAGAGCATCGCGCCCGATCCAGCGGGCAGATCGCGATTCCGATGCTGCCAGTTCTCCGGCAAGGGCGATAGCTGCCCGGTTGAGCATCCGGTTCCGTTTCCCAATCTGCCGGAGTGCCCAGTTGACCGCTTTCTTCACGAAATTCCGTTCATCGGTGCTCTCCTTCCGGATGAGCGGCAGAAATGCGAGAAAGACAGCATCGCCTGCTTTCTTGTCATGCACCGCCAGCGCCGCCATGAGCACGAACCCGGCCCGTTTCACGAATTCTTCTGGTCTTTCAGACCATTCCACAGCCTTGTCCCGGGCATACGGTGTGCGGTCAAAGAGGGTGCTGCAGCATTGATCACACAGGTCCCAGGAGTCGAAGTCCCGCACCCAGGCCTCCATCTGCTCGCTTGAGACGTGCGCCGGCTCATCGATGAGGCAGGCAAGGATCCGGGCTTCGTGGACACCGGAATCCCAGAGCATCCCCGCAAGGATATGGTCTTTTCCGATTTCCTTCGCAATTCCCCGCAGTGCCGGCATCGATATCCCGAGGGCACGGTCTGTCCGGATACCGTACCGGGCCATTCCCTCGCGGTTAGCCGCATTCTCCATCGTGCAGAGACGCTTCATGAGCACGGTTAACCGGGCCATTCCCATACAGGCAGCGTTCGACGGCAAAAGATATAGGCCCTCCGGGCCGGCAGATGTATAAGAGCTTCCCCGATCAGAGAAATGAGTGAGACCATGCGGAAAAGCAGGGAACTGCTGCTCAGGATTTTCCACGACCCCCGCTGCCGGTTCAGCGGAGTGGTGGTCTGCTACATCGACCGGGGGGCGCCGGGCGACGAGTCCTGCGTGGAAGGCGATAGGATACGCGGACTCGACTCACAGTACATGGAAGTCGAGAGCGCCGTTGGGAAGTCTCCGATCCCCTACCACAGGATTACCCGGGTGATCTACGAGGGAAAACCGGTATGGGAACGCGGCAGTAAAAAATAAAGACTCTGAAAGAACCGGTGAATACCGACACAATCCACCGGAAATCAGGACCAGCCCAGTTCGTCCAGCAGCGCCCGCGTCCTGTCCTCCGGGTGTGCCCCGGCTTTCCGTGGCTTGATAGAGAGTGAAATGGCATGTTTCAGCGGGACGGTCCGGTTCTCCTCCTTGCAAATGGGGTACTCCCCGCTGAACCGCCTGAGGGCAGATGTAAACGCACCGACGATCTTGGTCCTGCTCCGGAGGTCTTCCTTTTTGAGCGCCATTGCATGCTCGAGAACGGATATATCGATGAGCGTGCTTGGGATCCAGTCGATCTCGCAGGCATATCCGAAGATCCAGGCAATAGGGGAGGTCTTCAGGGTAGCCAGCATGTCAGCCCGGTTTGACCCTATGGTGCAGGAACCGAGGAGGACTCCCTCGATATTCGCGGTCCGCGCAACCCGCCGGACCCCTTTCAGGAGGGTGGTGAGCCGCATGCCACCGGTGATGGACTTCCCCTCTTCGGCCTCGAGCGCCCCGACCATCCGGCTCCCCCCGTGGGCGGCGATGTAGAGGAAGAGCCGGTCCTCCCGGGCATTGGCAAGGTCGTCCTCCAGCGCCCGCTGGAAGCCCTGCTTCTCGTAGAAGTTCGAGTAGTAGATATTGAAGTTCCCCTTGTACTTCTCGAGCCCCTCGAGGAACGGCAGCACCGAGGGCCGCTTGGGCTTGTGGGCAGGGGTCCACCAGGGCCCTTCAAGGACGAGGAGCGCGGTCTCTCCCATGGTCGATCACTTCAGTTCCGGATATGGGTGGTGTGAGATGATGGGTTTATCGCAAGGCGGAGAAATCCCGGATGGAGGGTTGTCTTCAATCCCAGGGAATGGAGATATCCCTGCCGGGAGGGATCACCGGTTCGTGTGAGTAACGATGGTATACCCCTGCCGGTTTTGCCCGATTGAAGAGGATGTCATCATTAGAATCATAGACAAGGGTCTCATTGAACGGGAGGGCGGTATGGCTCCCGGTCATGAAATCATTCCGGATCACCTGACCCTCCAGACCATACTCTTCCGTCCCCTCCGCGGTCCAGGTGCCGGTAATCCATTCTTCGTAGGTAAGGGGTGATGCTGCCTCTCGTGGCAGGGCGACTGCATCAAACCGGCCGTAATCCTTGAAGATGTAGAGAAAGAGCGGACTGTCAGCAGATCCCGGGTCATGAACCCAGGTCCCGATGACGGGGTCGTCCGTATCTACCGCGAAATCGGGATCATGAGACAGCCGGGTAAACACCTGGTCCGGGTAGACCGTAATGGAGAAGGTATCGCTGTCCGGATCATAGACCATTGTCAGGTCACGCCAGATTGCCAGGGCAGTGATATCGCCGTATCCGATATGAGGGCCGGTAGTTACGTACGTGGAGCCTCCACGGGATTCCCATTCCCCGCTGTACTGGAACGAATACTTCGGATGCACATCACCGGTATGCGACCTGGCCTCGAATGTCCCGTTCTCCCGGAAACGGTACCACGTGACAGAATCAGGCTGGATGGAGACCCAGGTGCCGATGATTGGATCCGGTTGTCCTTGTGATGAGAAAGGCTCCCGCTGGATAGAGCTACATCCGCCCATCAATATCACCCCAGTCAGAATTCCTGCCAGTAAGATCATTGCTGCACGGGACATGGTTTGGTGAGGATATTTCGCCACATGGAGAAATTTCTTCCTGCACCGTATGATACTAAAAGAGGACCCGCGATGACGGTGTCGCCATCTTTTTCACGCTCCAACGGCAACAGTATATGGCGCCCCAGTGGCTTAGCTGGCAGAGCGGCTGACTTGTAATCAGCAGGTCCCGTGTTCAAATCACGGCTGGGGCTTTGAACCTGTTTTAATAGATACTAAGTTGGCTCTTATTTGGGAAAATAAGGCTAATTATTACTGTTATTTTAGTTGAATGCCCCTGATAGGGATTTGAACATACCTGAAAAACTCCCCTTAAAATCTGGGAAGCTGTCCCATCATGTCGAGGAGCGAAAAGGGTAGCAGTGCCCTCACGGAAGTGGCGAGAGGGGGAAGGTGGCTGGCATAAATTTCTCGGTAGATTATGGGAGATCAGGTGTTGTGTCAAGAGAAGCAATAAAAAGGACATTTACTATCATCATGTTAGTTCCTTCAGTATTGTATTTAAACCCCAAGAATCTGGGGTCCTATATGTGCTTATCATATCTCATCGGCGTCCGATGTGTCAGAAACGTATATTTAGTCAACTTGCCACTTCACATTCGACATTGTCACCTTTGACAAGACCATGGCTTGCGCCGGGTTCTGCTTGGAGACGGGGTGGATCCCCTAACACCGCAAGTACGTGGAATAAAAAGGAGTGTAGAGATATGCCGGCATACAAACCCGAAGAATGCGATCTGCTCTTATTCAAGGCTATGGAGAGGGGAGGAGACATCGACGCAATGGTAGCCCTCTACGAGCCGAATGCTAATTTCGTTGTGTCTCCAGACAAGGTCGTCACCGGCCACGCTGCAATCCGCGAGGTCTTGCTGGGCCTTATGGCAGCCAAGGCAACGTTTAGCTTCGATGCGGTAACAACAGTCACTAGTGCCGACGGCACTATCGCGGTCACGCGAGTAAAAGGCAGCACTACCAGCTCAGGCCCTGACGGGAAGCCTGTCACAATGCAATTCCATAGTGTCGAGGTCGTCCGCAAGCAACCCGACGGAACATGGCTGATTATCATTGATGACCCAGGCGGGGAAGGCTTGAAAAGCTAGCTTAAATTGCAGTTTGGGTCTTTCCAACCGTTTTGCAGACGGGAGTGGTGGCCCAGCGGCCGGAGGGGGAAGGTCCCCCTCCTCGATTGGTCAATCCTGGTGCGATCAGGCATCTGCCGCCGGGTAATTTCACCATAAAAATCACCTAACACATTCTCACCCGCATTTCTGTTCGAGCAGAATAATAACTGATTTACGGGCTCTGTTGACAACCCGGCTGGGGCTTTAAACATGAAATCCCCGGAAGGGATTTGAACATACCTGAAAACCCCCCGCCTCTTAACGTCCGGGATGCGGGTCCCCTTTACAAACGATGAGCATAGACGATGGGAAAGAAGGTAATAATCGCATGCTTTGCAGGAAATCCTAACCGGACAGGATCAGGACAAAACAGGTAATATGAAAGGAATAATCAGAAAACTCCACATCATTTCTCCTTCATACTGCTGATAGTCAGGGCACTTGTAATCGCCGCTGCCCATTTCTCTGCATTTGCCACATGGAGGGTTGTTGGCTCAACACTCCCTTCGAACTGAATTCTCAATTCTTTTCCTCCGGGAGCTGAAACCTCTTTGATGGTTCCCAAAGGTTTGTCGATCTTAACCTCCGTACTTTTTGACAGGAATCCTCCCGTTTTAATATCAAGGACAACCCGGCTGCTGGTCATATAGAGTGTCCCCTTGCCAAAGTAGTCAGACTTGGCATCATCTTTCATAATGATTTTTTCATTCGCCTGTAAATCCATAAGGTCCCCACATCTATTGATCCGAAGAGTGATTTATATACCTATTTGAAATTCCGAAGCCTCAAAAATGAGGTATTCTGATATCATATTTTTCAAACCCGTTCTCACCCCCAGAGGCGCTCCGCCGTAAGGTCTCCAGAACCTGTCTGCAGCCTGATTACATCAATTGCTCCTCGCCACGTTACGTCTTACTCACGAGGCAACCGTCAGCCGGGCGGGAAAAGGAATATTTGCACTATCGTGGATAAGTCAGACAGTGATGGAAAGGTGACGCTATGACTGACGACAGTAAGAGCCCCGGCATGGGTGGGGTGAACGAACAAGCAACCGGTCGGCCCATGTCCATCCGGGACTGGTGGCCGAACCAGCTGAACCTGAAGGTTCTTCACCAGAATTGTCCCCTGGCAAGCCCGATGGGCAGAGAATTCGACTATGCAAAGGAGTTTAAAAGCCTTGACTTCGCGGCCGTAAAAAAGGATCTCGAGGCGCTGATGACGCGGTCGCAGGACTGGTGGCCGGCGGACTTCGGCCACTACGGCCCCCTGCTCATCCGTATGGCATGGCACAGCGCCGGCACATACCGCATGGGGGACGGCCGCGGCGGCGCCGGCTCCGGCCAGCAGCGATTCCCGCCCCTCAACAGCTGGCCGGACAATGCGAACCTCGACAAGGCACGCCGGCTGCTCTGGCCCATCAAGCAGAAATATGGCCGGAAAATCTCATGGGCCGACCTCATGATTCTTGCCGGCAACGTTGCCCTTGAGTCGATGGGGTTCAAAACATACGGTTTCGCCGGTGGCCGCGAGGATGCCTGGGAGCCCGACGAGGTCTACTGGGGTTCCGAGAGCACCTGGCTGGAGGACAAACGCTACTCCGGTGACCGGAACCTTGAAAATCCGCTCGCTGCCGTGCAGATGGGCCTGATCTACGTCAACCCGGAAGGTCCGAACGGCAACCCGGATCCTGTCGCGGCGGCAAGGGATATACGCGAGACATTCGCTCGCATGGCCATGAACGACGAAGAGACGGTTGCGCTCATCGCCGGCGGCCACAGTTTCGGCAAGACTCACGGCGCCGGCCCTGCATCTCATGTCGGTCCCGAGCCCGAAGCAGCCCCCATCGAGGAACAGGGCCTCGGCTGGAAGAGCAGCTTCGGCACCGGTAAAGGCGGTGACACGATAACAAGCGGCCTGGAGGTCACCTGGACCCCTACACCAACAAAGTGGAGCAACAACTTCTTCCGGGTCCTGTTCAGCTACGAATGGGAACTGACGAAGAGCCCGGCCGGTGCGTACCAGTGGCGACCAAAGGGCGGCGAAGGCGCCGGCACGATTCCGGATGCCCACGACACGTCGAAGCGTCATGCGCCAACCATGTTGACCACAGACCTCTCTCTGCGGTTCGACCCCGTCTACGAAAAGATTTCACGGCACTTCTACGAGCACCCGGACCAGTTCGCAGATGCATTTGCCCGTGCCTGGTTCAAGCTGACGCACCGCGACATGGGTCCGCGGGCACGCTACCTTGGCCCGGAGGTTCCTAAAGAAGACCTCATCTGGCAGGACCCCATCCCCGCGGTCAATCACAAACTGGTTGATGCAAAGGACATCGCCTCCCTCAAGAAAGAGATCTTTGCTTCAGGTCTGTCAGTGTCAGAGCTGGTCTCGACCGCCTGGGCTTCTGCGTCCACCTTCCGCGGCTCCGACAAGCGCGGCGGTGCAAACGGTGCCCGCATCCGCCTCGCGCCGCAGAAAGATTGGGAAGTCAACCAGCCGGCTGAGCTGGCGAACGTGCTGAAGACGCTCGAAGGTATCCAGGGCGAGTTCAACAGCACCGCATCCGGTGGCAAGAAGATCTCGCTTGCTGACCTGATTGTTCTGGCCGGTTGTGCCGGCGTCGAGGAGGCTGCAAAGAAGGCTGGTCACGAAGTGACGGTCCCCTTCTCGCCTGGGCGCATGGACGCCTCACAGGAGCAGACCGATGTGGCCTCATTCGTCGTGCTCGAGCCGAAGGCGGACGGCTTCCGCAACTACCAGAAGACTCGCTATGCCGTATCGGCCGAGGAGCTGCTGATCGACAAGGCGCAATTACTGAAGCTGACCGCACCAGAGATGACGGTGCTCATTGGCGGCATGCGGGTGCTGGACACCAACGTTGGACATACCCGGCACGGCGTCTTCACGAAGAGGCCGGGATCGCTCACCAACGACTTCTTCGTGAACCTGCTCGACATGGGCACGGAGTGGAAGGCGGCCTCGAAAGACGCCAACCTGTTCGAGGGCCACAATCGCAGGACCGGCGAACTCAGGTGGACCGGCACCCGTGTCGACCTCATCTTCGGTTCGAACTCCCAGCTCCGGGCCATATCCGAGGTTTACGCAAGTGCTGACGCAGAGAAGAAGTTTGTCCAGGACTTTGTGGCGGCCTGGAACAAGGTAATGAACCTTGATCGCTTCGATCTCACCCGATCGTAGGGACCCTATCCAGGAAACATAATTTTTCTATGCAAAAATACCGGTGATTTGAACATTCTTGTCTGGAATCATGGCCCGGGCCACTTTTTAGAAAAACACACAATAAGTACTTATTTTGTTATTTAAAACAGTATATTGAGATATTTTTTTTATTATCGATGAACGTTTAATCGGTTATATTCATGCGACCTGTGCAAGGATATGCCCGATCAGCCGTTTTTCCGCTTTATGGATGTGTTCAAGCAGCGTGGTCTTGTGCATCCCCATCTTCTCCGCAAGTTCGCCGGCATTGATCCTCCGGGGATGATCGAAATACCCCCGGTGGTAGGATTCCAGCAGGATATTTTTCTGTTTGGGTGTCAGGATATCAAAAATTCCGCTGACATGGGGATCATAATCGCTGACTGAAAGGATCTCGAGCCCCCACCCTTTCTCCGCGGCATCTGACACGAACAAATGGAAATCATCAGGATTTCCCACCATGCTGAATGTCAGGCAATCATCCTGGAAGACGATCGGGTGTTCGATTTTCGATCCATAGGTGCGGACGAACCGGGTAATATCATCGGAGAATGTTCCCTTGACAAGACAGGTGAATTCACGACCGTCGCTCTTGAGTACGATGAGATTCGACACATAATTGCACTGGATCTGGTCGACAGGAATCCCTTCCTTGATGGTAAACTTGCACACTTCGCTGTGCATACCATCGGTCATGGTGAAGAGTGAAAGCACCTCGAATCGTTCGATGACCTGGCCATACGATTTACAGTAATCAAAGAGATCCCCGCAAAGCCTGACCGTCATTTTCTTCATACACGCCAATCTGGTTGTGGGAGATATTATAAATATAACCATACATGTATGGCTCAATTCATAACATCCCGGCCTGCCTTTTCTTAATCAGATTCCGCTTGAGGGATGACGCATGGAAACAAACAGTTGTGCTGAATTCACAGACGGCAAGAGTAGAGGATTGAAAAACGGGTTGACAGAACCCGGGGAACAAGACCGACCTTACGGATTCATCATTCCTGCCAGTGTTCTGATCGGCCTGGGCATGGGCATGCTCGTAGATCATGCAGGTTCCGGCTTCCTTGTCGGCCTGGGGATCGGATTTCTCGGGTCGGGACTGCTTCCCATATTCAGGAAACAACGGGAGGGTGAAGGTGTTCTGCCGGGAAGCACGGATGTAACGATGCTTCTTATTGGAGCATTCCTGATCTTCATTGGGATCGGCCTTGTCTTTGCGACGGCCGCACTCTGGCCGTATGCCATCGCGGGATTTCTTATTCTTTTGGGCATCTGGTTCCTGGTTCGGGGATTTTGCAGGATCTGCTAAGGATGAAATAACAAGACGAATTCCGGTGTGACCGACATGATTGGGGCTATTGCAGTAACGATCCTTCCCCTTGGCTTCCTGATTGTTTTATTCGGCGGAGGGGTGCACCTTCTCCGTAAAAATATCGAACAGGACGGTGAGGCTCCGATAAACAGAACATTGTTCTACATCAGCAAATACTCCATTCTTGCCCTTTGGGGGGCGATGGTCCTTCAGAGCTGGGGGATCAGCATATCATTTTTTGAAGTGCCCCCGGTCCTCCAGGCAACTGGTATGGTATCGTGGTTTTTTGGATTTGTATTTTTATACGTCGGAAGATTCGAAATGGGCGGTTCATTCCGCCTGGGCACACCCAAGGAACACACCACCCTCAAGGTTAAAGGATTATTCAGATTGAGCAGAAATCCGATGTACTTCGGTACGTACGCAACGATGGTTGCATCTGCCCTCTATACCCTGAATCCGTTGGTGATCCTCCTGGGAGCATTCGTTATTGCCATCCATCATTCCATCGTCTTGGCGGAGGAGAAACATATGCAGATGGTGTTTGGCCAGGAATATGTGGATTATCGTAACCGGGTACGGCGATATATCTAGCTGCTCTCGGCCTCCCTGATAATCGTATACGGGGCTTTCTTTAAAAATGCCTGTAATATGCTTATTGACCTACCTTCAGATTCTCTCTATTTCCTCTTTGCTTCCAACCAGGGAGGTAAAAAAGATCTTTGTTTTTGGGACAGGGAGAGCAGGCCATCAATGAAGGAGTCCTCAATGACCTTTCCCTCGCGGATAAATTCCCGGCATTTTCCGTTTGCCTCGATGATATGTTCGTCTGCTGATGAATTTATGATGGTTCCTCAACTCTGAAGTGATTGTCAAACTACCATGAGCTCTCGAATGCGAACGTTGTGCGAGAAGGAAAGATTTGAACGTATTTGGGCCCCAGGCCGGAAACCTGAGATAAAAAATATCGGATCCCATAGGGTATACTGCTGTGATGGTGCCGGACTACCTCAGGGAACTGGAGAACTGCACCCTCTGCGAATGGCGGTGCAGTGTCAACCGGCTGGCCGGTGAGCGGGGTGTCTGCAGTATCGGCATACCCGAGGTCGCAGCCGCGATGCTCCATCCGGCACCGCCCCAGAGCTACACGATCTTCCTCGCCGGCTGCAACTTCCGGTGCCTCAACTGCCAGAACTGGGAGATCGCCTGTTATCCCGATAGCCACGAGCCCGTCAGGGGCTTCGTTGATCCCGCTATCATGGCGGAAGAAGCACTGGCTGCCATCCGGTCGCTGAAAGGGAGGATGATCGGTGCAGACCGGATATTCTTCAGCGGGGGATCGCCAACTCCCTCGCTTCCTTTCGTGGAAGAAGTGGTGAAGGAGGCCCGGAAACGGGACAGGAGCGTGAAGGTCAATTACGATACCAATGGTTTCATGACCGAAGAATCCCTTGCCCGGGTGCTCGCGTTTTCTACCTCGATAACCTACGACATCAAGGCGTACCACGACGACGTCCACCGGGCACTGACCGGGGCTCCCGTTGCCCCGGTGCTGAGAAACGCTGCCGAAATCATGACGCATGCCCGGGAGAAGCTCTGGGAGATCCGGTTCCTCGTCGTCCCGGGCATAACGGTGGATGAAGTTGCGCCGGTGGCAGCCTTCATTGCAGATATCGACCATACGATCCCTTTCAACCTCCTCGCATTCCGGCCAAACTTCATTCTCGAGCACCACCCTCCTGCCATCCAATACCTGATGGAGGAAGCGGTGCGGGAGGCACGGAAAGCCGGCCTCGTGAACGTCAGGGTGCACGGGTATCCCGGAGTTGCCGGTGAGCGACCAGGAGAGCATCAGTCGCCCGGGGCGGAAGGTGGAGCCGCTCTCGCCCGAAGGATTGCGGAAGGTGCCGGATGCCCTGCCGGTGTCCGCGACTGCGGCAGTTGCGGGCTGCAGCAGGATTGTCCGATCAAGACGTATCGGGCAAGAAGGTCGGTATAACATGCGGAGTGCAGACATCGTACGCATTCTTTTATCCAGTGACATGTCCTGGCAGGTTGTCAGGATCTTTTTTCAAAGGATAGCAGATCGATGATTTTTATATGAAACCCCGGAAAGACCACTATGCACTGGACATTTCCACAAGCGATATTTCCCGGCATACGTCCTCCTCGTCATTTTCCTGCTGATCGCGGGTATTGCAGCAGCCGGATCTGCCATTATAGTCCGGGGAATCGCCGGAAACGAGCGTGAAGGGCTGGTGAATATCACCCTCGCTCCTGATTCAGGTGGCGTATTCTCACATGGTAATTTCACGGCAGGATATTTGTGGGCAGACGGGTATCCAGGGTCATGCCGGGGCTTCATCCATCCGAATGTATATTTGCATGGAGTTCCGATTCACCCATCATGCCCGGACGACTCGTCAGGCGTATTTCCGTTGTTGAAGGAGACATTACCGAGCAGAACGTTGATGCGATCGTGAATGCCGCAAACAGGACGCTGCTCGGAGGGGGTGGTGTTGACGGGGCCATTCACCGGGCTGCCGGACCGGAGTTGCTGGATGAATGCCGGACGCTGGGTGGCTGTGATACCGGTGAGGCGAAGATCACCCGGGGATATCGCCTTCCGGCCCGGTTCATCATCCATACCGTCGGTCCGGTATGGAGAGGCGGGCAGCACGGAGAAGACGAACTGCTGGCATCCTGCTACCGGGAGGCCCTTGCACTGGCAGAATCCCATGATCTGAAGACCATCGCTTTTCCTGCCATCAGCACCGGGGCCTACGGGTTTCCCCTTCCCAGGGCAACCGTGATTGCGGTCCGGACCGTTCTTGACTACCTGTCCCGTTCTCCGGAGATCGACAGGGTCGTGTTCGTCTGTCACGGGGACCGGGCATTCAACCTGTACCATGATGCGGTTATGGAACTCGCTCCGGAATATGCCGGGGAAGAGCCCCCGGACAGCTCTGCATCAGAAGAGCCCGGATCAGCCGACCAGGCTGACGATCTCAAAGAGCAGGTCAGAGCCCAGCTGCACATTATCGAGTCAGTTCACGGGGTCAGGATGGTGAACAGGGAAAAGCTCGTCGGGGAGATTTCACGGCATGCCAGGGACAGGCGTTCGGTCTCCCTCATCACCGCGGCCATCAACACATGGATCGCAGTGAACGGGATCACCGGCGAGACCGAAATACCTGGAGACGAATTGGACCGGATTCTTACACGAATCCGGGATTAACCGGACATACCCCAATTCGACTGCGGGCTCGGAGGCGGTGCACATCACCGGCGACCCATACTTTTTTAATATCCGTCATACTATCCGCTTCCCATCAAGGACCGGGATCGGAATCGCTCCGATCCCGATGTAATAAGAGAGGGGGGGTAACCATGAATCCGCATCGATCAGGTGTACCGGGCTGCCGGACTACGACCGGGAAGGCAGGAGTACACACCATGCTTATTCTTGCCGGCATCTGTCTGGCAATCATTCCGGCAGGGGCGGTGACAACCATCATCAGCCCCGGAGATCAGGTCTTTATCGGGGAAGAGGCGCTTAATATTACCGCAGCGGTTCCTGACGGTATCTTTCAGATCGCATGGTTCTCACCGGGATCGAATCCCGGGAACGATGCCCCGGCCATGATCATATCCGTTGGAGACAAGCAAAGCTTCTATGTGGCGCCGAGCCAGTTCGGGCATGCCACCGGCACATGGTATCTCTGGAATCAGACGGTGCAGGGGACGGCATTCCAGGTTCTCTCGCCGAACCTGAACCTCAGGATCTGGGACCAGGAGACTGACCGCGATATCTCCGGCATGAGCGTTGCCCCCGGATCCTTTGTTAATTTCCGGGTCGAGACCAACCTGGTCTCGATCACCCAACGGAGCGGGTATGACCCCGCGTCGGATGGCTATATCTCGATCCTGTTGAGCACTCCCACGGGGGCAACCCTGTCCGCAGTGGACGGTCCGAACGGGACTCCGATATCCCTGCAGAACCTCGATGTCAATGCCCTGCCGTGGTACTGGGTTCCTCCGGGTGCTGACACCGGCTGGGATACAGCAGCAATCAGTCAGGCCGGAACACGGCTCTATCCCCCCGGGACGTATACTGCCCGGCTGGACTACAACGTGAACCGCCTGCAGGACAACCTCCAGGGGGTTCAGGGAATCAGCCGCCCCTTCCCGGTTCAGATCACCCTGGCATCCGAGCGTGTGACGATTGCATCGAACCTTCCTGAGGTCATCAGGGGAAATCCCTTCACGGTGACTATCACTGGTGTCCCGGGTGGAGAGTACTACCTCTGGGTCAGGAATACCGGGACCATGACCGGGGAGCCGGGCAGCCAGCCCCCGCTGATCACCCTCAACCAGGAAGGTGTCCGGATGGACCCGGTTGACGGGCCATATACCATCGGGGCCTATCCCATATCGACGAGACAGGGAGTGACCATCCGGGAGGATGTGCCGTCGGCGCCGTCGAACGGAACCCGGTACTATGCCCTCGTTGTGCTGCCAGGAACCGGGACCCGGACCGTCCAGTGGCAGACCTCATCTGCCACGGATGACCGGCGATATACAATCCAGGTCGAACGCACATCGGCAGGACGGGTCTCGTCCGATGATATCAGTGTCCAGGTCGTCCGGGGATCGGTCAGCATCGTCGCAGGACCGGGCCGGTTTTTCTACCTGGGTGAGCAGGTGGTCCTTTCCGGCACGAATACCGAATCGGACACCACCTACCTCTTCATGACCGGCCCCAATCTTCCCTCATCCGGGGGCAGTCTCACCAATCCCCGGGTGCCGGTGATAACCGGTCTGCCGGATACCTTCACCCAGGTCCCGGTGGATATCGACAATACCTGGGAGTACAGCTGGCAGACGGGAAACCTCGGCATTGATGCCGGATCCTATACCGTCTATGTGGTATCGGCCCCCAATTCACGAAACAACCTGCAGAATACGCGGTTTTCCACCACCCCCATCACCTTTGCCCGCCCCTTCGTGACCGCCACCATTCCGCGGACCGTGGTGGCACGGGGAGATCCGGTCGAGATAACCGGCACATCAACCGGCAATCCGTCGCCCGGTGTGGCCATATGGGTCTTTGGCATCAACCGGTTCATGTTTGCAACGGTCCCGGTCAGCTCGGATAATACGTTCTCCTATAAATTGAGCGAAGGAGAGACCGCAGCGCTCGCCACGGGACAGTACTACACCGTGGTCCAGCATCCGGGGTATACCGATACCCTCGATATTTACCCTGATCCCTACCGCCAGCTTGTCCTCTCGGCCTACCCGACCCCGGGCAGTGTCCTCTTCCGGGTCGCCGGGCCGGGAGCATTGATGAGCTCGCAGGCGGCTGATGCCCTGATCACCGCGCTCAACAGTCCGTTTATCGATGATACCTATACGGCGATGTCGTTCCTGCTCGTCAATCCCCAGATCTCCCTGACCCCTCCCGTGAACGTGACGGTCGGTGACAGGATTACGCTGTCCGGCACTACCAACCTCGCCCCCGGCAACCTGCTGTTGATCGAAGTGATATCGGAGTCATTCGGTCCCACCCCCAAAGATCAGAGGGGAGCGTTTTCCGGTGTTTCCGGAACAGCCACGGTACGGGAAGGGCCGGATGGTGTCAACACATGGTCGTTTGTCTTTGATACCGCATCGTTTATTCCTGACACGTATGTGGTCCGGGTAAGCGCTGTGACCGTTTCCGATGCGCTTGCCACCACCACCTTCATCCTGAATGCCGTTCCCCCGACACCGACACCGACTCCTCCTCCCACGACCCTGCCTCCAACGGTTCCGACAACGCTCCCGACACCGGTTCCGACCACCACAACCGGGCTTCCCGGCCTGCTTGTTCCGGCGGCGATCGGACTGCTCCTTCTCCTATACGGGATGAGGAGAAGGAAGACCTGAATCAGGGTTGGATTATCCGGTGCTGCGACCTCCGGTCTCCTGGTCCCGGCCGTCCGTCCGGGAATCCGGAGACGGTTTTCCTGGAATAGTCGATATCAGATACAGAGCAGTAAAAAATCAGCACACGGTGGTATGAGAATTCAGGGTTTCCGGGGGGCCTGTCTCACCCGCCCGGAAGGAATGAGGCGTATTTCCGTTCCCTTTCCCTGATTTCCGGAAGACCGACCAGCCGGTTGAATTCATCAAAGAGGAGCATGCGATCGGTCAACCCTGCAGACGATCCGGTCCTTGCCAGTTCGGCGAACAGTTCCCCGACCGCATGGGCAATGACGTAGGTGCAGGAGGTGGCGTCGGCGACAACGGCATACCCGATGTCCTGCAACTCCTGTGCGGAAAGAACCGGAGATTTCCCGCCCGGGAGGTTGTTGGCGAAGGTCGGCCCCTTCACCTCCGAGCAGATGCGCCGCATCTGGTCGACTGACCGGGGAGCCTCCACGAACAGCAGGTCGGCTCCGGCATCATGGTAGAGGTTCGCGCGGAAGATTGCCTCATCGATCCCATGAACAGCGATTGCATCAGTCCGCGCCATGATCACCAGATCAGGGTCCTTCCGGGCATCCACGGCCGCATGGATCTTCGCGACCATCTCTCCGGCGGAAATCACCTCCTTCTCATCCATGTGCCCGCAGCGCTTGGGAAACACCTGGTCCTCGATGAACAGCCCGGCAACACCGGCTTTTTCATAAAGTTCGACCATCCTGATGACATTGGTCACGTTCCCATATCCCGTATCACCATCGGCAAAAACCGGGATATTCACGGCGTCAACAATCCGGGAGGCACAATCCACCATCTCGGTCAGTGTCATCAGGGATACATCAGGTTTTCCCAGGTATGCCGCCGAATTTGCGTATCCTGCTGAGAATATTGCCTGTATCCCTGCCTGTTCGGCGATCCGTGCACACAAAGGGTCGTGGACAACGGGAATGACCAGGATTTCCGGACTATTGATCAGCTTCCGAAGAAGGGTCGTTTTTTTCATGGAAGTATCCTGACTGAACATGAAATTTGAGCCATAATTACTTTTCGAAAACCTGTTCCTGGGTATGGGGGAAAACATTACCGGAGGATCTGGCATTTATTCCGGCAGGCAAAATCTGTGGGAAGCCAGGAATGTCCTGGCAACTCTTTCAGATCAGCCGCTTCCCGGCGGATTTTCCCGGCACACAATCAAATTTCGGTGACCTTCATCACCAGGAGCGACGTGCAGTGGAGACCCGGCCTCACCTTTCTCACTTCGGTCATGCATGGTCTCGTAATCCGCTCCCTGTGTTCTGACAGGAATATCGCTTTTGATCTTGCAGCATCCGGTGATCCCCGGATCCCACACGTAGAGGACAGGCCCGGGGATTTTCCAGAATATTCTGGATCGTCGCTCTCATGAAATGGTTGCCGATCCCGCTGGTTTCCGCATCCCGGGCAAAGACCGCACCCATCGGGCGACGTTCGGTTCACCGTCTTTTGAAACTGGTGCCAAGGGAAAAGATTCTGCCCTCGCGAAGAGCAGTCCTCATATCCTGTCTCATCTGAACTTACTTCATGGAAAGTGCAGAAAACACGATAATAGGAGCGAACAAGATGGCTCTTCCGCGATGCAGGTCGGTATACGGGAGGGTGATACCCGGGACATACTGCCGGACTCCGCTCCTACGTGTCCGGTCCGCCTCCGGAATATTTGGAAAGATTTAGATGCAGCGGTGCTCTAGCTGAGAGGAATGGTGCACCGGATAGCATACATCCTGCAGGTCCGGCATGATCCATCACGTTTGTTGCAGGTGCTTAAGGGGGAAGATGCCGGACCGGTATCTGCCTCCTGCACCTCTGCCGGAAGAGCGGTTTGCCCGGGATGAAATAAACGGGTTGAATGGCAACAGCGGTCCAGCATCTTGGAGCTGAAAAGCATGACCCACCGTGAGACAGAGAACCGAAACAGCCTGTTCCTGATTGACAATACGGCAAATCCGGCCCCACTGGGCCTTTGTGCCTTTGGTATGACGACGATTGTGTTGAGTCTGCATAATGCCGGAATAACCGCCCTCAGCAGTCCGATCCTTGCGATGGCTCTCTTTTATGGGGGCATCGCCCAGATCCTGGCCGGAATCCTCGAATGGAAAAAGAATAACACGTTCGGACTCCTGACCTTCGGGAGCTTCGGTTTCTTCTGGCTCTCCTTTGCCACAATCCTGCTTCTTCCCGTCCTTGGTCTTTCAGAAAAACCCGGTGCCATGGATATGGCCGCATTTCTTGCGGTTTGGGGTATCTTTGCCCTTGGACTGTTCATCTGCACACTGAAAATGCACAAGATCCTTGCGGTAACCCTGTTCTTCGTGGTGCTCCTGGTAGTTCTGCTGGTAGCCGCGACTCTTACCGGGATGCAGACCATTCATACGCTGGGGGGTTTGGCCGGTGTGGTAGCGGGGGCACTCGCCATCTACATCGGGCTCGGCCAGGTGATCAACGAGGTTTACGGGGAAAAAATCTTCCCCGTCTGAATCTTTCTTCCGACGATAATGTGAAGCTCCGGGAAGTTGCAGCGGGCTCCCCCTTTTAATCGTTACCGCCCGTGGAAATCCCCCAACACGGACGTCGTCTCTGGTTCCAAGGTCGCTCGAATCATTCCTATTCCGGACGGTGGACCTTCATCTGCAGCCAGCACCGCATGCACGGACGCACAGGTCTATTTCCGGTTTATATCATCGCGGATCCGCCTGAACAGATCGTAGAACATCTGCCGGAACTCGTCACCGACCTCTTCCCAGGTCGGGCTGACCGTAGAGCGCCCGGGCTGACCCGTTTCCGGTGACGGTCCGGTATATCCCGGGGCCTCTTTGCGGAACTGCGCTGCGATAGAGAGGTAGCCTGCAACCAGGACCACGATAATGGTGAGCGGGTAGAGGATCAGCTTCACCAGTTCGAGGGTGGGAGAAATGCCGATGGCATAGAAGGTGTCGATGAACACGATGATCCTGATGATGAATGTGACGAGGAGGACGCTTCCGACAGCACTGAAGATCGGGAAGGGGAGGTTGAACGGGAACGAGAAGGCCGCAAAGATATCCCCGATCATGAACATGACAGAGAAGAAGATGATGAGCGGGGCGTTTGCGGAGAGGAGATCGACAAATCCCGAGAAGAGTGCCCAGGAGGTATGATCAGCGATAAACCTGAAGAGCACGAGGACGAGCAGGAATATGATGATTCCAATCAGCCCCGAAACCAGAGCCCGGAGAGGGGAATGGCGCGTGTTTTCCATGGCAGACCACGTCACATTATTGGCCGGGAAGAGTATCCTGCAGGCAATGTTTCCGGCCGTTCAGATAAATAATGAAGGGATGGTATGGGTTCAGGAGAACACATGCTAAGGGTGAATACCCGGGAGCGGAGTTCCGGAAAACCGTGAAATTCACGAAATGATCTTCGACACCACACCATTATAGCACCGAATCCACCAGTATCGAAACCGCATATACCAGCATGGCGATATGGAAGAGCGGGAGGACGCGGAGGCCGGCCGCCGGATTACGCCTCCGCAGGATTGTGACGTTTGCGATCAGCAGGAGACCCAGACCCGCAAGCAGGCCGGCCCATGCGATCCATCCGAGTACGCTCATGAAGAGCAGCGTCGTGCATGCATGAACCACGCTGAATCCGGCAATCCAGGATACTGTTCCTGGTATTCCGTACATGACCGTGATACTGTTCATCCCCCGTGCCCGATCATTGATAAAATCGACAAGATCGTTAACCCCGAGATGGGCCAGGGCAAAGGGGTAGAAGAACAGGAAATACAGGAGGGCGGGGAGGTCGGGGCTCCCGACACAGAGATAACCGGCGACCGGGAAGAGGGCGAAGTCGGTCCTTCCCACCAGTTGCGCGACGGGAAAGCGCTGGTTTCGCTTCCTGATCTGGTAAAAGATCTCGACCCCATAGCTGTATGCCATGATGGTAAGGACAAAGAAGGAATTCGGGAACGGAAGGGTCAGGATCAGGGCGATGGTGATGCCGACCAGGATGAGCAGGAGGGAGAGCGTCTGCTGCGGGGTGATACTTCCTGCCGGGATAGGGCGGGTCCCAAAGAGCCGCCAGTACCGGGTGAGGTGCGGTTCCACGTCCTTCCGGTCGTAGTCCCGGTCGACGTAATCGTTCAGTAAAAATCCAGCTTCAAAGCCGAAAAATCCGATCAGCGCCGCCCGCAGAAGATCGATCCATGAGAATGTTCCGGTGACGCTTGCAGCCAGGAGGAACCCCGAGCAGAAGAGGATCGGCCAGGCAAAGAAGAAATGAAGGCGGAGGAGATCGATTGCGGCTCGCGGGGTCATGCTGCTCCAGGACTGAAGAAAGTAACCAGTAATGGGTCTCCTCTGGTCATAAAAGTGAATCATCCGGGTGGGAGAGGTATCCGGCTCGAGGTAGGTATGGTGGAGAAAGCGCGCTCTCCCCCGGTTTGCCCACCGGTAAAAATCCCTGGACTCGAACGGCGGTATCACCAGGGAAGATAGCCTACCGGCATGAGGTAGAGGGGATCTTCGTTGTCGAGCAGGAGAATTCTCTGCACTTCTCCGTCGTGGAATGCGCCGATTGAGACCGTCCCGACACCGAGGGCGCCGGCCTGGAGATACACATTTTCTGCAGCATGCCCGGCCTCCATATGCACGTACCGGATCCCCCGCTCACCGTATTTTCCGGTAGTCCGGTCATACACCCCGGCAATCACCAGCGTGGCCGGTGCATCACGGACTGCAGTCTGGTTCAAGGCGCTCCCGAAGAGATCATTCCGGAAATCCCCGCTGCGGATTGTCTCCAGGGTATGGTCTGCGGGAAGATAGCGGTAGATTCCCGGTGCGAGTCCTTCCACCTCTCCTGAAACAAGGAACACTTCAAGGGGATAGAGGGCCCCGGCAGAAGGGGCTGTCCGGAGCCCGCCTGGCCCTGATATCCCCTGGCAGGCCCAGAGAATCTGGGACGCATCGGTGAGGCGGAGCGGCCGTGAAGCGAACGCCCGGACCGATCTCCGGGAAGCAAGGGCCTGTTCCACGGAATACATTCCCTCTGACCGGGGCGGAGGCAGAAGTACCCGCCCTACCCCGGGGCTCACCGGAATATCATGCTGTGCCGGTTCCTGCCGGATCCCGAAGACAAGGGCAAGACAGATCAATGCGCCAAGTGCCACGGCTATGAAAACCAGGCTGTACACGGCTGTTCTCTTCACAATACCCCACCTTACGTTCCGGTATCACTGAACATACCCGGCCTGCAGGATAATAATGGTTCCTCACCGGTGCCTGTCCGGCAGGGATTCTTGCCGGGTATCCGAATGGCGGAATCCGAAATGTACAGGCGGTTGCAGGACCTGGAATGGAACTGACATCTGAGGGATAAACCGCCCAAAGCGGGAACGTTGATATCTGATCAGGAAGACCGTCAAACCTTTAGGGAACGAGAGCAGATATCGATACTCCTATCAGGATCTGCCATGGTGATGCTTGATATCAGTGCTTTTACCGGCCTCTCACCGGAAGAGGCTGGACGCCGGTTGCAGCAGGAAGGGTACAATGAGCTGCCCTCCGGGGAAAAGCGGGGGATTCTCGGGATCATTACCGGGGTTGTCAGGGAACCGATGTTCCTCCTCCTCGTTGCAGCAGGCCTGATCTATTTCATCATCGGGGATGTCCAGGAAGGACTGATTCTGCTCTCCTTTGTCCTGGTTATCATCGGCATCACGGTGTACCAGGAACGGAAGACCGAGAATGCACTGGAAGCTCTCCGAAACCTCTCGAGCCCCCGGGCACTCGTCATCAGGGGCGGTTCGCGGTCAAGAATAGCCGGCCGTGAAGTGGTCAGGGGCGATCTCATGCTGGTGAGCGAGGGGGATCGTATTGCCGCAGATGCGGTTCTCCTGGCCGGGAACAATCTGATGGTGGATGAATCACTCCTGACCGGGGAATCCGTCCCGGTCCGGAAATTTCCCGGTCCCATGGAGGGCGAGCGGAGGCCCGGTGGCGACGACTTCCCCTGGCTCTTCTCCGGTACCCTTGTCGTGCAGGGGCAGGGGGTTGCCGAAGTCACGGCGATCGGCACGAACACCGAGATGGGCCGGATCGGCAGAGCCCTGCAGCGTCTCGAGCGTGAAGAGACGAAACTGCACGGGGAGACGGCCCGCATCGTCCGGAGTATAGCCCTGATCGGACTTCTCCTTTTTGCGACGGTTGTAATCGTCTACGGGATTACGCGGGGGGACTGGCTCAATGGCCTCCTTGCCGGGATAACGCTGGCCATGGCCATCCTCCCCGAGGAATTCCCCGTGGTGCTCACGGTGTTCCTGGCACTGGGAGCCTGGCGCCTGTCGAAGGTGAACGTTCTCACCCGGCACGTTCCGGCCATCGAGACACTCGGGGCTGCAACCGTGCTCTGTGTTGACAAGACGGGGACCCTCACCCTCAACCGGATGACCGTCGCCCGCCTGGAGGCGCAGGGACAGATCTTCGCATGCGATATCAGGAAGGACCAGAGCCTGCCTGAACCATTCCACGAGCTCCTTGAGTTTGCCATCCTTTCCTGCAAGAAAGACCCCTTCGATCCCATGGAGCAGGCCCTTCTCCAGAAAGGATGCGACGATCTCGACGGGACCGAGCACCTGCACCGGGACTGGGAGCTCGTGCAGGAGTATCCCCTCTCCCGGGAACTGCTCGCCATGTCCAATGTCTGGCGATCACGGACGGGCGAGGAATACGTGATTGCTGCCAAGGGTGCACCCGAAGCAATCGCCGACCTCTGCCATCTTTCACCGGCTGATGCGCAGGCCGTCGGCGTCGAAGTTGAGAAGCTTGCCGCCGAAGGGCTCCGGGTCATCGCCGTTGCAAAAAGCTCCTTCGGGAAGAAAGATCTCCCCGACGGGCAGCATGAATTTTCATTCACTCACCTGGGACTGATCGGATTTGCAGACCCGGTGCGGCCCGATGCGGCAGATGCAATCGGTGAATGCTACTCGGCAGGAATCCGGGTGGTCATGATTACCGGTGACTACCCGGCCACAGCCCGTTATATCGGGAGGGAGATCGGGCTTCGATCCGTAGAAGAGGTCATCACCGGTCCCCAGATGGAATCCATGGATAACAGGGCGGTGACCGGTGCGGTCGGGAAAGCAGACATCTTTGCCCGGGTGGTTCCGGAGCAGAAACTTGTCATCGTCGAGGCTCTCAAGCAGAACGGGGAAGTCGTGGCCATGACCGGCGACGGGGTGAACGATGCGCCGGCCCTGAAATCCGCCAATATCGGCATTGCCATGGGCGAAAGGGGGACCGATGTCGCCCGTGAAGCGTCCTCTCTTGTCCTGCTCGACGACAATTTTGCATCCATTGTTGCTGCGGTGCGGATGGGACGGAGAATCTACGATAACCTGAAGAAAGCGATGGCCTACATCATCTCGGTGCACGTTCCCATAGCCGGTATATCGCTCGCACCGGTGCTCCTGGGGTGGCCGCTCATCCTTCTGCCGGTCCACGTCGTCTTCCTCGAGCTCATTATCGACCCTGCTTGTTCGGTGGTATTTGAGGCCGAACGGGCGGAAGCCGACGTCATGCAGCGGTCACCGCGGGACCCGGGCGAGCATCTCCTCGACAAACAGACGACGCTCCTTGCCCTCGCCCAGGGATTGGGTGTCCTGGCAGTCGTGCTGGCCGTCTACCTTTCTGCGGTGAGCCGCGGTCTTGATACTGCTGAAACCAGGACCCTCACCTTTGTCACCATAGTCATCGCAAACCTTGCCCTCATCTGTACCAACCGGTCCTGGACAGAGAGCATCGTCAGCAGTCTCCGGAAACCCAACCTGGCATTCTGGTGGGTCATGGGAGGGACCCTCTTTTTCCTCGCTGTCGTACTGGCGTTTCCATTTTTCCAGGAGATATTCCAGTTTGCCCCCGTTGGTCCCAGGGAAATTCTGGGAGCTCTCTGTGCCGGCGTGCTGAGTGTGACATGGTTTGAGATTTATAAAGCTTTGAAACGGAGAGCCATTCAGCCCTGAACGGGCAGATCGTGCAGATCCCTCAGGAGAAAAAGGATCCGTTTCTGGT
>JAAEET010000013.1 GCA_013415565.1 Methanomicrobiales archaeon | reverse complement strand
CGGAGCCTGCAAATCATGTATTTTCGTGCTCGCGCAGAGATGCGGTTGAAAAAGTGTAAGGCAGTTTTTTATAATGACTTGACCGTGAGACAGATCTTTTATCCACAGGTGTTCTCGCTACTGCACCTCTGATGTCTTTATCGGTCTATGAAAAAAGCCAACCGAGGAGGGCGAACTCCGAACGCAGCGCTCTGCAACTGGAAAGTAATCAAACCCCAGCCGTTTATCGTTGTTCGATCTTCTGATTACATATCAGCCGCTACGGAAAATAAGTTTACATTAACTCAAAATTGAAAAATAAACGATTATTAGGCTTATTTAAAAATCTGTCATAACCCGGAACTGGTCGATCTCCTCCCGGTTGAGCTGCTCGAGGAAAAGGTCGGCCTGGGTATGGGGATCCTTGCTGGCGGTGATCGCTCTTCCCACCACAATAATATCGGCTCCGGCCCTCACGGCATCCTTCACGACGTCGACCCTGATGCCGCCTGCGGTCGCAACCAGGAGCTTTCCTCCTGCGGCCTTCTTCAGGGCGGGAATATCTCCCCAGGCATGGGCGGTGTCCTCGGCATCGATTGCCCGGTGAAGCTCAACCACGTCCGGCTTCATCTTGAGGCTTTTAATCACCTTTACCGGGTCGGGCACGTTCAGCATATCCACAATAGAGTAGATCCCGGTCTTCTTCGCCTCGGCGATAGCCTTCTCGAGCGTCGGCAGGGGTGCGAGCCCGGATATGACCACGGCATCTGCCGAGGAATCCGCTGCCATGCGGGCTTCGAGGTTGCCGGTGTCGAGCACCTTCATATCGGCGATGATAAAGGCATTTGGCCGGATCTTCCGGATCTCTGGAATGATCTGGAGACCGAATTTCTTGATCAGGGGTGTCCCGGCCTCGATCAGGAGGTGGTCGTTTTCGGGGAGCTCTGCAAGAACGGACTCCACCTTCCTCATCTCCACCAGGTCGAGCGCAACCTGGAGGTACGGCGGGTCCCAGAGCCGCTGGACCTTGAAGCCCATGACCGCGTGGGCGGACCGGTCCTTTTCGTAGAGGATGGTCGCCTTGTCGGGGAATCCCTCCATCGCCCGCCGGAGGGCAAGCTTCGTCGCCCCGTAATTGAAGCGGTAGATCCGGTTGAAATCGGCAGCCCCGGCGTCGAGATACACGCTGGCCAGCACGACCAGGGATTCGAGGTCCTGATTACCGAACACGCCTTCCTCAATACAGTCGGCCACGGCCTTTGCCACCGCTGCCTGGACCGGACCGAACATCTCCCGGATCTGGACCTCTTTCTTCAGCGTGACCTTGGGGATGACCAGCGTTGCCGGCTTGGTGAGGAGGTTCGGGCGTACGACCGCCAGGAGCGGCGTGTGCCCTGCCGAGAGCTGGGAGAGGGCATTGGCGAACGCCGCTCCTACCGGACCCTCTTTCTCACCGATAATGAGGTCGATATGAGCCAGTTCAGGGCCGTCACCGACCAGTGCTTCACCTACAAGATACATAACATACCCCGTGTTCCTGCCTACTAGGTTTGGGATGGTGATTTAAAAAGCCCGCGGATTACGCGAAATAGTGACTGCCCGGGTATCGGTTTCGGGAGAAAATGTGGGGCCGGTGAGATTTGAACTCACGATCGACGGGTCTCTCCGACATGCGTCAGTGCTCCAACGGATCATCATCAGGAATCAGGAGACCCATTGTTCATCATTCACACGACGCGAAAGACCGCTGGAGCCCGTCGCCATTCCGGACTAGGCCACGACCCCGTCCTCTAAAAAATCGCCGTGCGCCGATTTAATGATTGTGGATTGGAATATCAGTAATGCTATATCCTGCAACCACCTCATTCTTTAGGATGGATCTGCGGAGCTATGATTGCGGCATCTCACACTACCCTCTCCTCGGTTCGACAATCGGAGACATGCTCAATTCCATCGCGGCACGCGTTCCTGATACCGAAGCCGTGGTATCGGTCCACCAGGACATCCGGTGGACCTACCGGGAACTTCTCGCGCAGGTGAACAACCTTGCCCGGGGACTCATGGCCCTGGGCGTTGAGAAGGGTGACCGGGTAGGGATCTGGGCAATGAACTACGCCGAATGGATCGTGGTCCAGTTCGCCACGGCAAAGATCGGCGCGATCATGGTGAATATCAACCCCGCCTACCGCACCTATGAGCTCGAATACGTCCTGAAACAGGCTGAAATCCAGACCCTGATCGTCCAGGGACGGTTCAAGACCTCGGATTACGTCGGGATGTTCTACGAGGCGTGCCCCGAGGCCACCGATTCGCGCCCGGGCCGGCTGACCAGCGAGAAGTTTCCGTTCCTGAAGAACGTGGTCTTTATCGGGGACGTCTCCTACAACGGGATGTATACCTGGCCCGACCTCATGAAGAAGGGAGAGAAGATCAGCATGGACGAGCTGGTTGCACGGGAAGAGATCCTCGATTTTGATGATGCCATCAACATCCAGTACACCAGCGGGACCACCGGATTTCCCAAGGGCGTGGTGCTCACCCATCACGGGGTGCTGAACAATGGCTACATCATTGGCGAAGGCATGAATTTTACCGAGAACGACCGCCTCTGCATCCCGGTACCGTTCTACCACTGCTTCGGGATGGTGCTCTCAAACCTCGCCTGCATGACCCATGGCTCGACCATGGTGCTCCCGTCTCCGACCTTCAGTGCCGAGGACGTGCTGAAGACTATCGAGCAGGAGCGGTGCACGGCCGTGCACGGGGTGCCGACCATGTTCATCGCCGAACTGGCACACCCGGACTTCCCGACATACTCGATGAGTTCGCTCCGCACCGGGATCATGGCCGGTTCTCCGTGCCCCATCGAAGTGATGAAAGCGGTAAACCGGAAGATGAACATGTCCGAGATCGTGATCGTATACGGGCAGACCGAGACATCACCGGGCATCACCATGACCACAACCCGGGATCCGCTCGACCGGAGGGTTTCCACGGTCGGCCGGGTCTTCCCCCACACCGAGCTGAAGATCGTGGATCCCAAGAGCGGCAGGATCGTGCCGCGGGGAGAGATCGGAGAGATCTGCGCACGGGGATACTGCGTGATGAAATGCTACTACAATAACCCGAGCGCCACCCATGCCACTCTCGACTCCAACGGCTGGAACCATACCGGCGATCTCGGCACGATGGACGATCAGGGATACGTCAAGATTGTCGGGCGCCTGAAAGATATGGTCATCAGGGGCGGAGAGAACATTTACCCGAGGGAGATCGAGGAATTCCTCCACCACCACCCGAAGATCGCCGACGTGTATGTCATCGGGGTTCCGGACGTCAAGTACGGCGAGGAGCTGATGGCCTGGATCATGGTGAAGGAGGATGAGACCCTGACCGTGGAGGAGGTCAAGGAATACTGCCGCGGGAAGATCGCCCACTACAAGATCCCGATGTACGTGAAATTCGTGGATGAATTCCCGATGAGCGTGACCGGGAAGATCCAGAAGTTCAAGATGCGGGAGATCTCCATCCACGATCTCGGGCTTGAGGATGTATCACAGATCGAGACAGCCTGATCATTTTTTCTACCTCGGGGGATCCCCATAACGTTCTCCGAATAAAATTTCGTTTTTGGAGAGATGCTCCAAAGACACGGTGCCGCCGTTGTAGTCGCCCTCCGGGTGCGACAAAGCGCCTGATCCGGCCGTTTGGGATATCATCCTGACGAAAAGCAATGCTACGTCCGTCTGCGAAACACATACAAAAGGACGTGAGGCCGGGCAGTTCCCGGACGGACCTTCTATTTCCCCGACCCGCGCCTCACCAGATCGGCCGCCGCAGCGGATGCTCCCCTGATGACTTCTTCTTCCCAGGGGATGACCCGGTCCTCCATCAGGATATCACCGTCGCAGATGACGGTCCGGACCGCGGACCCGGTGCAGGAGTACACCAGGTTTGAAGCAGGGTGGTGCAGGGGCGTATTGCACACGGCATGCCGGTCGATCAGGACGATATCTGCAGGCTCCCCTGGTGCAATGATCCCGTTTCCAAGGCCAAGGGCCCGGGCGCCGGCCGAGGTGGCCATGGTCAGGGCCTCGGATGCAGGAAGGAGGGTCGGGGAGTTCCAGGAAAACTTCTGGAGGAGGGCGGCGGTCTTCATCTCTTCGAAGAGGTCGAGGTTGTTATTGGAGGCGCAGCCATCGGTTCCCAGGGTCACGTTCACGCCGGCCTCCCTCAGCCAGGAGTAGGGCATTGCCCTGCCAACGGCGAGTTTCATGTTGCTGGCCGGGTTGTGGGAGACGTGCACCCCCCGCTCACCAAGCAACGCGCATTCTGCCCGATCGAGCCAGCACCCGTGGGCGGCCACGGTCCGTGGAGTCAGGATCCCGCATTCGTCAAGGATCTGGACCGGCCGCCGCCCGTGCTGCTGCACCGCATCGGCTATCTCCCTCTCTGTTTCTGCAAGATGGATCATGACGGGGATCCCTTCCCGGGCACTCAGGCCGGCACACCACCGGAGACCTTCTTCCGAGACCGTGTAGACCGCGTGGGGCCCGAGCGCCGGCCGTATCTTGGGATTGCCCATCCCCCGGATAGCCGCGACCAGCCGTTCCGTCGCCTGTATCTCACGCTCCCGCCGTTCGGGATCAGAGAGATCGATGAATCCGTAGGAGAGCATGGCTTTGAGCCCGGATTCGGCCACCGCACGCGCCGCATCCTCCATGAAGAAGTACATGTCCGCGAAAGCGATTGTGCCGCTTCGGATCATCTCAAGGCAGGCGAGGCGGGTGCCCCAGTACACATCTTCGCCGGTGAGGAGAGCTTCGAGCGGCCAGATCTTTTCCGAGAGCCAGGTCTGGAGGGGAAGATCGTCGGCATAGCCACGCAGCAGCGACATTGCCGCATGGGTGTGGGTGTTGACCAGGCCGGGTATGGCGAGGAGACCTCTGCCCTCGATGAGGTACTCGGCATCGTTCCGCCATCTCCGCCCGATCCCCTCCCCCTCGGCCTCGATACGACCGCTCGTATTGATGAAGATATCACGGCGGCCCTGCAGGGTCAGGACATCCTCGATCAGGATTGAACGCCGCCCTTCCGGGAATGGTGCACCCTCAGCCGTCATACGATGCCCCCGATGATGCGTTTTACCAGCCCGCTTGTCCGCTCCCGGTGTTCTGCGGCGGAGGCGAGGATATGGTCGTAGGTCAGGGCTTCGTCCGAGAGACCGTTGGCATAGTTGTCGATGGTGCAGAGGGCAGCAACCTCCATCCCGAGCTCGATGGCCAGGGTTGCCTCGGACGCAATGGTCATGCCGACAACATCCCCTGCCCGGGCGAGTGCCTGTACCTCGGCGACGGTCTCGATCCGCGGTCCCCGCGTCTGGACATAGATGCCGCCGACCCGTGCTTCAGGAATGATCGCGGCAAGCCGGTGCATGAGCGAGGCGGTGAATCCGGGATGGACATGCCGGATCCGGTATTCGTGAATGGAGGGAATGGTGCTGCTGCTGACGTAATCGTCAGGGACGATCAGGGAGCCCGGGAGGATTTCCCGGTGCAGCGATCCGGCCGAGCCGATGGTGACCACCCTGGTTACCCCGAGGACGGCGAGCGCCGCGAGGTGGGACCGGAAATTGATACGGTGCGGAGGGCGTTCTCCCTGGTGCCGGAGGAGGAGCGCACAATCCCCGATGAACACTTCGGAATTCCCGAACGGGGTATACACGACTTTTTTTTCAAGTTCCGGCAGTTCAGCGTACAGCAGGCTTGTCCCGCCGATGATCCCGAGCATCTCTCTCACCTTCCTATCCATTATAGTGAGATCAGGGGATGATGGTATCATTTTCGATCAGGGATCGGGACCTCCATCCCGGAAGATGTTTGTACCCGTGCCTCCAACCTCCAGTACCATGGGCAGGTTTGCCACCGTTGACGACGATACTATCCGCCGGGGGGAATGTACCGACATCTACTTTATCAGGACTGAAGAGGTGCTCCGCGGGTCGGGAAAGAACCCGCAGGTTGCCATGGAAGTGACCGCCGCCGCCCTTCCCGATGAATGGGCGATCGTCTGCGGTCTTGATGACGTCATCAGCCTCCTTGAAGGACTGCCGCTGACGGTCGAGGCGATGCCGGAAGGATCGGTCTTCTACCCCGGCGAACCTGTACTCAGGATCGAGGGAGGCTACCGGGAGTTTGCCCGCTACGAGACGGCGGTGCTCGGGTTTCTCTGCCATGCCTCGGGGATTGCAACCGCAGCGGCGCACATCAGGCGGCTTGCCGGAACACGGGCAATCTTCTCGTTCGGATCGCGGCGACAGCACCCTGCCCTGGCCCGGATGGTCGAACGGGCGGCATGGATCGGGGGCGTTGACGGGGTGAGCAATACCTGCGCGCCGGAGGGGATTCCCCTCGTGGGGACCATGCCTCATTCCTTGGTGATGTGCTACCCGGATGTCGGGGAGGCATTCACCGCGTTTGACCGGTTTGCAGATCCGGGGGTCCCGCGGATCTTTCTCTGCGACACCTGGTGTGATGAGAAGCGGGAGTCGATGACCGGTGCGCGGTGCGGTGCTGAGGGGGTGCGGCTCGACACCCCCCGCTCGCGCCGGGGTAACATGCGGGCAATCCTCGAGGAAGTCAGGTGGGAGCTCGACTCCTCCGGATACCCTGGTGTCAAAATTGTCCTCTCGGGTGGGATCTCCCGGGAAGATATCGTCGCCTACCGGGACATTGTGGATGCCTTCGGAGTCGGGGGGGCCATAGCCAATGCCCCGGTGATTGACTTTGCCATGGATATCGTCGCAATTGATGGGGAACCCTGCGCAAAACGGGGAAAGAGGAGCGGGAAGAAGCAGGTCTGGCGGCTCCCCGGAGAGAAGCACCAGACCCTTCCCGCCGATCAGCCCGGCCCTGAGGGCGGTTTGCCTCTGCTTGTGGCAGTCATCCGTGACGGCGCGGTGATCCTGCGTCCGTCCCTCGCCGATGCACGCGACCGGGTGGCAAGGTTCACCAGGGCGGCGGACCGTTCGCCTTCATGACCTGGTGCGGCGGATGCGGTTCAGGGAGAATAATTCTTTATGCCATGGACGCCTACCTAGTAGGAGCGGGCCGATAGATCAGAGGAAGATCGCTTCCTTGGCATGGAAGAGGCCGCGGGTTCAATTCCCGCTCGGTCCATGAATCTTCTTTTGAGTAAAATCGGAGGATTTTTGATATCTCCAAGTACTACTGTTCGTGATAAGCCGTGGGATTGAAAGAGTGGCTCATACCACAGGATAAACAATTTTTTGATCTCTTCGACCGGCTGGCGGCGGTTGTCGTGGTGGCATCCTACCGTCTTGTGGATCTTGTCGATGATTTCTCCGACGTGAAATCAAAGGTTGATAACCTTGAGCGTCTTGAACACGACGGAGATAAGATAACGCACGAGATCTACGAGCACCTGAACCGGACATTCATCACCCCTCTTGATCCTGAAGATATCTCAACACTCGCGTCAGCGCTCGACGATGTTCTGGACTACATCGAGGGTACGGCCCAGCGAATGTACAACTACGGGATCACCGGGACTGATGCCTATATGGTCGAATTGGCCAAGCTCATCCAGCTCTCGGTGGTGGAACTTGAGGATGCGGTGAAGGGGATCCGGACCATGAAGAACCCGCACCAGATCGAGCACCGCTGCATCGAAGTGAACCGGCTCGAGAACCTCGCTGACGATATCCTTGCCCACGCCATCAATGACCTCTTCAAGACCGAGGATCCGATTGCCATCATCAAACGGAAGGATGTTTACGAATACCTCGAGATTGCCACCGATAAATGTGAGGATGCTGCAAACGTCCTGTCAGATATCGCCATACGGCACTCGTGAGGGACATGGAACCGCTGCTCATCACCGGAATCGTCCTTGCCCTTCTCTTCAATTTTGTCAATGGCCTGAATGATGCTGCAAATTCCATCGCGACCGTGGTGGCAACCCGGGTTCTTACTCCCCTTCAGGGAGTTCTCCTTGCCGCCTTCTTCAACATGGTTGGCCCCCTCGTGTTCACCACGGTTGTGGCAAAGACCATCGGCAAGGGAATCGTAAGCGCGGAATTCATGACCACCCAGGTCATCCTTTTCGGGCTTTTTTCCGCGGTTCTCTGGGTCGTTATCTCCTCTTATTCGGGCATCCCGATATCAGCCAGTCATGCCCTTGTGGGCGGCCTTATCGGCTCTGCCATTGCCTTTGCAGGCCTTGGGGCCATCCTCTGGCCTGCTGCAGGAACCATCATCTGGCTGGTGGTGTATGCAGCAATCGGGGCTGCGGCCGGGGCAATCATTGTCGGTATTCTCGGACACCTGAAAGGGGAGGAGAACCTGCTTCCCGTTCTCGCCCTCGGATCACTCTGCGGGATTGCCATCATAATTCCATTTGTGACCATCACCAGGATCCTACCGGTCAGCGGAATACTTGCCATCCTGATATTCATCGTGGTATCCCCGGTCATCGGGCTGCTTGCCGCATTCCTTATCAGCATCGTGGTCATCCGTTTCTTCCGGAACAGGAACAGCAAGACCATGAATTTCCTGTTCCGGAAGCTCCAGCTGCTTTCGGCGGCATTCTACAGTATCGGCCACGGGAGCAATGATGCCCAGAACGCCATGGGAGTCATCACCGCAATCCTCGTGGCAGGCGGGCTGCTTTCCGAGTTCATCGTTCCGTTCTGGGTCATCATCATCTCGGGATCGGCGATGGCGCTCGGCACATTTCTCGGTGGCTGGCGGGTGGTGGAGACCATGGCAACGAAGATCACCAAGCTCCGGCCGTATCAGGGGTTTTGTGCCGAAACGGGAGGGGGGATTGTTCTCGCATTCGTGACCGCATTCGGCATCCCGGTTTCCACGACCCATGCCATCAGCGGATCAATCATGGGTGTCGGTGCTTCACGGGGCTACTCGGCGGTCCAGTGGGGCGTCGTCCGGCGCATTGTCGCTGCATGGATCCTCACCATTCCCCTGACCGCGGTCTTTGCCTACGTGACGTTTCTGTTCTCGTCCTGGATTATCGGCTGAAAGCGAATCGCGCAATCATCCGCCATGCCGGCCCGTCTCGCGGAAGTAGCGGCAGTCCCCGCTGACCGGGCATTCCGGGCACCGTGGTTTCCGGGCCCTGCAGATTGCCCGCCCGTGCCGGATCAGGACATAGTTGATATCCCCCCAGTATTCCCGGGGAAAGAGGGCCATGAGATCCTGTTCGATCCGATCGGTTGTGCTCTCATCGGTAAACCCGATGCGGCGGGAGACTCTTGCAACATGGGTATCGACTGCAATCCCCGCAGTGATGCTGAAGGCATGCGAGAGCACGATATTTGCCGTCTTTCTCCCCACACCGGGGAGCGTGACGAGATCTTCCATGGTCCGGGGAACCTCTCCGTCATACTCTTCCACCAGCTTCCGGGCAGCCGCCCGGATGTTCCGCGCCTTGGTGCGGTAGAGTCCGATGCTCCTGATCCGGTCCTCGAGATCGCCCGGCGATGCCCCGGCAAGGGCTTCCGGTGTCGGGTATGCTGAAAAGAGATCTCCGATGACACCGTTCACCGCACGGTCGGTGGTCTGGGCCGAGAGCATGGTCCCGATCAGTGCCTGGAAGGGAGATGAGAACGGGATGAAGTGCCGGGGACCGGGAGCATCATCGTATCGGGCGGAGAGCGTCCGGAAAACTGCCAGGGCTCGGGATCGGTGCATGACAATGGGGTAGGGCAGATTCGAACTGCCGTCAAAGCGTCCCAAACGCTCTAGGATGGACCAGGCTACCCTACTACCCCGGACGAGAGAAAGAATGTTGGTCGGGTTCGGAAAAAAGGGTTGCGTTCAGAGGAGTGCTGCCGGTTTTTCACCATCCTTGGTGACCAGGCTTCCCGCATAGCGTCCGGCAAGGAGAGCATCCTCCAGGCTGCCGGGATTCCTTCCGTCGATGACAAGGAGGGGGATTCCGCTTCGCTTCAGCACCTTGGCAGCGACCATATCGATCACCGTGTTGGCGCCGGCGGAGAGGGAGGCCGAACCCATGATATCGAGAAGCTGGTCCGAGGAGAGGAGATCGAGTTTCCTCGCCGATGGGTCGGCCTTCGGATCTGCGGTATAGACACCGTCGACTGAGGTGAGGTTCACCATCAGGTCCGCACCTGCCCGTTCGGCGAGCACCGCGGCTACGGCATCGGTCGTCTGTGCCGGTGTTATCCCTCCCATCACTACGATCTTTCCGGAGGCGGCAGCAGCGTACGCATCCGCATGGTTTGTCGCAACCACCGGGACCGCGGAATCTCCGAGTGCCCCGGCAAGGAGGGTGGCGTTCAGCCGGGTGACCAGGATCCCGATCTCGTCGGCCAGCGCTTCGTCAAGCCCGATCTCCCGGGCTGCGGAGATATAGCGCCGGGCCTCACCTCCGCCCCCGACCACCACGAACAGCTGGATCCGGCCCGCGATCCTGGAAAGAACATCAGCATATGCGGCAACCCGGTTCTCTTCGATGGTAGGAAAGAGGATTGACCCGCCAAGAGAGAGGACGACCTTCTTCATCTCCCAATGTTTTCATGGTACGCTACCATATACCTATGTGACCATGATACGGTGTCCGGTCTGCGGGAGCAGGGAGATCTACAGGGCTGCCGGCGGCTGCATGGGGGAGTTCTACCGGTGCAAGGAATGCGGATATTCCGGTGCTCTCGTCGTAGAGGTGGACGAGGATAGCATATCCGGAGAACGGCCCGGGGAATAATCCGGCCATCACCGGCATATTTATGTGGATTATCCCTCATCCCTCCTCATGGAGCAGTTGCATAAGGCACGGCAGTATCGCCACGGCGAGGACGATGCGCTCATCTGCTCACTCTGCAATCACCGCTGCACGATCAGGGAAGGAAAGCACGGTATCTGCGGTGTCCGGGAGAACCGGAACGGTATCCTGTACGCCATGACCTATGGGAAGGTCAGCTCGGAGGCAGTCGATCCGATCGAGAAAAAACCGCTCTACCACTTCCTTCCGGGCACGCTCTCCTATTCGCTCGGGAGCGTCGGCTGCAATTTCCGGTGCGAGCACTGCCAGAACTGGCAGATCTCGCGGGCCGATATCACCGGTTTTTCCCTGCGTGATATCTCTCCCGAAGAGGGGGTGAAGAGGGCGGAAGCGAGGATGTGTGCCAGTATCTCCTGGACCTACAACGAGCCCACCATCTGGCACGAATATGCGCTTGATATGGGAACCCTGGCGAAGGGCCGGGGCCTTGCTACCGTGTACGTGACCAATGGATACATCACGGAAGAGGCGCTCCGGGAGATATCCCCGGTCCTTGATGCTTTCAGGGTGGACATCAAGGCATTCACCGAGGATTTTTATAAAAAGATCTGCGGTGCAAAGCTCCAGCCGGTGCTTGACTCGGCTGTCCTTGCCCGGGAGCTCGGGATGCATATCGAGGTGGTCAACCTGGTTATCCCCGGGCTGAACGATTCTGCCGAAGAGACCGGGGCACTCATCGGCTGGATCGCAGAGAACCTCGGTCCTGATACGCCGGTGCATTTTACCCGGTTCCACCCCGATTACCGTATGCGGGACCGGGAGGCGACACCGGTTGCCACCCTCGAGCGGATCTACCGGCAGGCAAAGGAAGGGGGCCTGCACTACCCGTACGTGGGAAATGTCTTCATGCACCGGTATGAGAGCACCTACTGCCCGGTCTGCAGCGCGCTCATCATCGAACGCCGGGGATTTTCCGCCATTACCAGGAACCTTGCGGAAGGCCGCTGCACCTCGTGCGGGGCCGCGATAGCGATCGTCGACCATGTCTGACCACACGGAGGAGAGGCCGGCATTCATCGTCGATCGGATGCTCGGGACGCTCTGCCGTTATCTCCGTTTCATGGGATACGACGCCCTCTCGGCTAACAGTATGAGGGAAGGGAACCGGAGGGAGGACACGCTCCTCCTCGATCTGGCTTCCCGGACCGGCAGGATTCTCCTGACGCGTGATCGCGATCTTGCGGACCGGGGGGGTGACGGGGCCGTCCTGGTGAAAGGGGATGATGTCATGACCCAGATCCGCGAACTGAGCCGGAGAGGTTTGATCGTTCCCGAGATCCGCATGACCCGTTGTTCGCTCTGCAACCGGCTCCTCCGGCCGGCGACAGAGGAGGAGATAGCGGGAGCAGACTACGCTCCCCGGAACCGGACCGGTCTCCGCTTCTACTGGTGCCGGAGCTGCAGGAAGCTTTACTGGATGGGCTCTCACGGTGAAAATCTCGAAAAAAGAATAAAGGAAGGTCTCTGATCGGTTCCTTAGGAACTCTTTGCTGCGGTGGCCTTCTCGCTCATCTGGGCGCGCCGTTTGAGCCACACCAGCTCCTTGTCCTCCCAGCCGAAACTCTGCATCGGGAGAACCTCCATCGCGCGGGGAACGGACGAGAGATCCGTGTTCTGGGGGACAACGAGGATCTTCTTCGGGTTCGCCAGCCCGGGGATCGGCTCGCTTCTGCTCATGGCAGCGAGGGTGTCGATGGTCGCCGGAGCCACGATCCGGTCAAATGAGACCAGCACATGGGCACCTTCTGTCCGTCCAAGGATCCGCCGCGATACGACAAATCCCTGTTCCTTCCCTCCTGTCTTCGCCGCGGGCCTGATCTGCCATCCGTCAACGCTGGGATAAAGTTTCCTGAGCTCCTTTCTTACAAATTCGTGCATGATGTCGTCATTGGATCCCATGGTCAATCACGGCAAGAAAGAGATTGACGCCGGATGGTAAAACTGTTTGGTTACCTCTTTCATCACGCCAGAATCCTTCTCTTCCGGATCTGTAATACAGGATTTTATAGCGACATTTCCAATAGCTAGGTGAATGGTGGAGATGACGGTGCAGGAAGAGCGTGATACCGGGGAAACAACCGATCAGCGTCCGGGATGCACGCTCCTCGAACATCCCTCCCTCTATATCAACCGCGAACTGAGCTGGATCGAATTCAATCGCAGGGTGCTCGATGAAGCAGCAGACACGGGCAATCCGCTGCTCGAACGGGTCAAGTTCCTCTCCATCTTCTCGAATAACCTTGATGAATTCTTCATGATCCGGGTATCCGGACTCCGGCGCCAGGCTGCCCGGGGGGTCCGGGAGGCTCCGCCAGACGGGATGGCCCCGTCACGGCAGCTCGCCGCGATCCACCGCACCCTGGAGCCGCTCATCCATCGTCTTACCCTTCTCTGGCACCGGGATATCGTCCCGGCGCTCGCCGATTGCAGAATCCGGGTCCTCCGGTATGATACCCTCTCATCCGGACAGAAAGCCGCGCTCGGGGATTTTTTCCGGACCGCGATCTACCCGGTCCTTACCCCGCTCGCTTTTGACACCTCCCATCCCTTTCCGTTCATCTCGAACCTCTCCCTCAATCTGGCTGTCACGGTCAGGGATCCCGGCACGGGAAAAGAGCATTTTGCCCGGCTTAAGGTGCCCACCAATCTCTTCCCGCGGCTGGTCCGGGTTCCTGCAGGAGGAACGGAACCGGACGGGGATCCGGATGAAGTGTGCCTGGTCTTCCTCGAGGATGTGATCGCTGCACACATCGGCATGCTCTTTCCGGGCTACGACGTATCAGATGTGCATCCGTTCCGGGTGACCCGGGATGCCGACCTCGAGATCGTGGAGGATGAGGCGGGCGACCTCCTCACGGCCGTGGAAGAGAGCATGGAACAGCGGAGAACCGGGTCACCGGTCCGGGTCGAGGTCTCTCCCGGAATGCCCGCCTCCCAGTCCACCATGATCCGAAAGAAGCTCGGCCTGCCCGTGTCGTCCTTCTACGCGGTCGATCCCCCGCTCGGCATGGCGGATCTCTCCTTCTTCTCATCAATCGACCGGCCCGACCTGAAGGATATCCCGTTCATCCCCACGGTCCCCGCTGTGATGGGGGACGGGGATCGTCTGTATGCCGCCATCCGGAAGAATGATCTCCTGCTCTTCCATCCCTACGAAAGCTTCATGCCGGTCATCGATTTCCTCCGTCACGCGGCACGGGACCCGGAGGTCCTGGCGATCAAGATCACCCTGTATCGCGCGGGGAAGGACTCCCCTATCGTCGATGCCCTCCTCGAAGCCCGGGAGAACAGGAAAGCGGTTGCAGCCCTGGTCGAGCTCAAGGCCCGCTTCGATGAGGAGAATAATATCACCTGGGCCCGCGAGCTGGAACGGGCCGGGGTGCATGTCGTCTACGGACTCCCCGGTCTCAAGGTACATGCCAAGATCTGCATGGTGATCAGGCGGGAGAAGGACGGCATCCGGACCTATGTCCACATGAGCACCGGTAACTATAATGCACAAACAAGCAGGGTCTACACCGATTTCGGCTATTTTTCAGCCGACCCGCAGATCGGTGCCGATGCGGCCGACCTCTTCAATTCCCTCACCGGGTATGCACGGATCACCCCGTTCCGGAAGCTCCTCGTCGCCCCGTCCGGCATCAGGTCCGGTATCCTTTCCCGGATCGAGCGGGAGATCGGGCGTCACCGGGAATACGGGGACGGGCGTATCATCTTCAAGATGAATGCGCTCGTGGACAGGGAGTGCATCACCGCCCTGTACCGGGCATCGCAGGCCGGGGTGAAGATCGACCTCCAGGTGAGGGGGATCTGCTGCCTCCGCCCGGGAGTCGAAGGGATTTCCGAGAACATCACCGTCACCTCGATTGTCGGGAGATTCCTTGAGCACGCACGGATATTCTATTTCAGGAACGGCGGAGAGGAGGAGTTTCTGATCGGGAGCGCGGACCTCATGCCGCGGAACCTGGACCGTCGCGTGGAGATCCTCTTTCCGGTATCCGATCCGGTCATTTGCGCCGGTCTTCGCGATCTGATCATTCCCCTGCACCTCCGCGACAATGTGAAGAACCGGATCCTTCGTGCGGACGGCACGTACCGGCGGGTGGTCCGGGAGCCCGGGGAGCCGGTCGTGCATGCACAGGAATGGTGCGTCCAGCACCGGGGAGCATGGCAGTATGGCGAAACCCCGCACTGATCGGAAACCGGGAGACCTGACAGTATCCTCCTGCTCCTACGGATTCGGGTACATCAGGAAATCGTGGCTGGCCCTGATCGCGGAAACGGAAGGAGCGGGGAAGGGAGAGGATCCCGGGCATGTTCACCGGATGCGGGTTGCTTCACGGAGACTCCGTGCGGCGATGCCCATCTTCAAATCCTGCTTCCCGCCAGAGAAATACCGGAAATGGCGCAAGGAGATAAAAAATATCACGGCATCGCTCGGCGAGGCCCGGGATCTCGATGTCCAGATCGCGTTTCTTGAAGAGTATCTCGGGGAAATGGCTGGGGAGACCGGGAAGGGACGCCCGCCGGGATTCCCGGAAACCGGACCGGAGGATGTTTCAGCCCTGCTTCATCTCCTGCAGCAGAAACGGGACCAGGTACAGCCCGCCGTCGGTGCCGTGGGATCGGCGCTCCGGAAAGGAGGTGTTCTTGATGGTTTCGGGGCGGTTCTCGCCTCCTCTTCGGAGGGTGAATTCGGAACCGGGAAGCGGAAGGCGCTCCATCTGGTGGCCCAGAAGACCATCTCTTCCCGGATCGCCGATCTCTTGTCCTATGAGCCGTTTGTCCATGACGCGGGGGCCGTGACCCGTCACCATGAGATGAGGATTGCCGCAAAGCGACTCCGGTATACCCTTGAGACCTTCAGCGGCTTCTATTCCGATGCTTTGAGACCCTCACTCCGCCAGGTTCGTGCTCTCCAGGATGTTCTCGGACAGGTGCACGACTGCGATGTCTGGATCGGGTACCTGCCTATGGTCCTGCAGGGACTTCACACCAGGGACCCGGACCACACCGGAGAGCTCTGCATGCCCGTGGATAGGCATCCGGGGATTTCCGGGCTCCTCGAGGACCGCAAACGGGAACGGGCCCGGTTGTACCGGGAATTCGTGGAGATGTGGGAGGGACTCAGGAATGGCGGGTTCTTTGAGGCGCTGGAGGAGCTTGCCGCACACCCGCCCCCCGGGAGCGACCGGCAATGAGGGCTAGGGGAGCGCCACCGGATACACCTCCATGAAACCCTGCGGCTTATTCCCCTGCTTATCGGCGCAATCCGGCCCGGTTTTTTCCCTGGCAAAAGGATATCTGTCCAAAAAACAAATCCACTCCCTGGAACAGCCTGGTTTTCCAGGAAACAGCGATATGATTGTGCTCGGTATCGATCCGGGGCTGGCAACAGTCGGGTACGGGATCCTTGAAGTGAAGGACGGGAGATCGCGAGCGGTCTGCTACGACTGCATCAGGACATCGGGCCGGGAAAAGGAGACTCCCGAGCGACTGGAGGAGATCTATAACGGTGTATCGGATCTCATCCGGCACTACCAGCCGGCGTGGCTGGCCATGGAAAAATTGTTCTTCTCGCGGAACGTGACCTCGGCGATGAACGTCTCCGAAGTGCGCGGGGTCATCCTCCTCGCAGCCCGGCAGAACGGGATCCCGGTGGCGGAGTACACCCCGAACCAGGTAAAGCAGGCCATCACCGGGTCGGGGAGGGCCGATAAAAAACAGATGCAGGAGATGATACGGCGGCTTCTGGACCTTCCCGCGATCCCAAAACCCGATGATGTCGCAGACGGTCTCTCCATAGCCCTCTGCCACATCCACGTTATGAGGTGACCATGATCTCCCAGCTCAGCGGACAGGTCATCTCCATCCGGGAGGGTTCGGTCATCCTCGATGTCAACGGCGTCGGGTTTGAAGTCCGGATGACCGGCCCGGAGCTTCGTGAACTTGCCGGGGCTCACGGGACGATCCGGGTACACACCTTCCTCGCGGTGAGGGAGGACGAGCTGGTACTCTACGGGTTTCTCCACCCGACCGGGCTCGGGATGTTCCGCATGCTGATCAGCGTCACCCGGGTGGGCCCGGCACTGGCCCTCTCGATCCTCTCCCAGATCAGCATCCCCGGACTGGCCGCGGCGATTCTCGACGAGGACGAGAAGGTTCTCGTCCGTATCTCCGGGATAGGGCAGAAGAATGCAAAACGGCTCATCCTCGAGCTGAAAGACAAGCTCCGGAAGAAAGCGGCAGAATTTGAGGGGGCCACCCCCGCCGGGACCGATCCGGTCAGGCGTGATGCCGTCAGTGCGCTGGTGGCACTCGGATTCGGGGAGCGGGAATCGCGGACGGCGGTCGACCAGGTGTTGTCGTCAGGCACGGCCTCCAATGTTGCGTCCGTCATCAAGGCGGCACTGGCAGAGCTCCGGGAGCACTAGGCATGGAAGAGGGCATCGTATCCGCAACGCTCCGGGAAGGAGAGATCGAAGAACCGGGAATACGGCCGGACCGGCTCCCGGATTTCATCGGGCAGGAGCCTGTCCGGGAGGCGCTTGCAATCGCCATCGATGCTGCCCGGATGAGGAAATCGCAGCTCGATCACATCCTCTTTTCCGGACCCCCCGGGCTTGGGAAGACCACGCTTGCCCATATCATCTCGCGGGAGATGGGGAGCGCGATTCACTGCACCAGCGGGCCGGTCCTCGAGAAGGCCGGGGATCTCGCGGCCATCCTCACCCTGCTCGCCGAAGGTGACATCCTCTTCATCGATGAGATCCACCGCCTCCCGATCGTCGTGGAAGAGATCCTGTACCCCGCCATGGAGGACTTCGTCATCGATGTGATGATTGGCGAAGGACCGAGCGCCCGGTCCATCAAGATCGATCTTGCGCCCTTCACCCTGGTCGGGGCGACGACGCGGGTGGGGCTCCTCTCCTCACCGTTCCGCGACCGTTTCGGGATGATCTTCCGGCTCAATCCGTATTCTCCCGCGGAGCTCACCCGGATCGTGCAGCGCAGCGCCGGTGTTCTGGGCATCCCGGTCACTCCGGACGGATGCACCGAGATTGCCGGAAGGAGCCGGGGCACCCCGCGGATTGCCAACCGGCTGCTCCGGAGGGTGGGGGATTATGCCCTGGTCCGCGGAGACGGATGCATCTCCGGGAAGGTTGCCGACCAGGCCCTTTCCCTCCTTGGTGTCGACCGGCTCGGTCTCGACGAGGTCGATCGGAGGATCCTCTCGGTCATCGTCGAGGATTTCGGTGGGGGGCCGGTTGGACTGAAGACCATCGCCATCTCGATCGGCGAGGATCCCCGGACCATCGAGGAGGTTTACGAACCCTACCTCATCCAGACCGGGCTGATCAAGCGGACATCACAGGGCAGGGAGGCGACACCTGCGGCAAAGGGGCATATCCGGCCCCAGTGGTGGTAGAGGCTGCTGCCTGCCTTCCCGCGGGGCACCATCACGGGCTCTCTCCTGCCATTCAGCACATATTTCCGGCATCGGGGCCGGCTGCTGAATCGCCACGGTATCCTGACGCGGGATTGTTACCGGTCATCCCGGTTTGGTACTGGACCAAAATTTTGATGACCATGGATTCTGATATCTCCGTGATGCAGGACTACACCGGGCTCGAGCTCTCTCCCCGCAAGGCGGAGTATCTGAAATTTCTTTCCGGGCAGGGTGGCAGCGCAAAGGTCTCAGATCTTGCGGGGCACTTCGGGGTCGATCCCTCGACGGTAACCCGGACCGTCCGGGAACTGAGAGGCGAGGGATTCGTCCACCATGAGCCTTATGGCGATGTGGTACTGACCGGATTTGGAGAGGAGTACAGCGCGTTCCTCCTGAGAAGGCACCGGATCGTCGGCCTCATCCTGTCGCATTACGGGCTTTCCGGAGAGGAGGCCTGTGAGGAAGCGTCGAGGATAGAATGCTTCATCTCCCGGAAAGCGGTCAACAAGATGTGCCGGGCGCTCGGACATCCGACCACGGGACTCTGCGGGGAAATAGCCCATGACACCCTCTGCCGTCCTGAAGCCGTGGCCTCGCACGGGCAAGAAAAAGTGAGCTGATACACAAGTATGATCCCTTCCCTGATCCGGTTCCGGACCTGCCTTCTCCTCATCATGATCGGGCTGACCCTGCTGCTGTCGGCAGGATGCCTCGCTCCCGGCCAGGATGAAGAGAAACCGGCGATCCTCGTTGCGGTCACCATACCTCCGCAGGAAGAGATGGTCCGCGAGATCGGGGACGGCAGGGTGGATGTCATCGTCCTGATCCCGCCGGGGTCCGATCCGCATACCTATGAACCGTCGCCAGGGCTGGTGGCGCGTGCATCCGGAGCCGACCTGTACCTGCCCCTCGGAAGCGGCCTCTTCCCGGTCGAGGATGTGATGGCCGGACGGCTCCGGGCGATGAACCCGGATCTTGCCGTGACGGCTGTCTCCAGCGGGGTTGAGGTTCTCGGCAGCGGCGACCGGCCGGATCCCCACATCTGGCTTTCCCTGAAAAATGCCCGGATCATGGCGGAAAACACCAGGGATGCCCTGGTTGCCGTCGATCCCGATAATGAAGATATGTACCGCGCGAATGCTGACCGGTATAGTGCCCGTATCGATGACCTGGATAAAAAGATATCCGGTAATCTCTTCCGCAATGATCCCGGGATGATCCTCGTGACGCACCAGGCCTGGGGGTACTTTGCCCGGGATTACGGCTTGTCGATCGTCTCCATCGAGCAGGACGGTAAAGAGCCGACCGCACGGGACCTTGAACGCCTGATCACCCTGGCACGGGCCGAGGGGGTTGCCGTGGTATTCGCCGAGGCACAGGAGAACCGGCGGGAAGCCCAGGCGGTTGCCGATGAGATCGGGGGAAGGGTCGAGGTGATCGACCCGCTTGCTCCCGGGTACCTGGCGAACATGGAACGGATCGCCACCGCATTCGCCGGGAGCTGACGAAATGGAATCGGTCATCGAAGTCCGGGACGTATCGTGCAGGCTCGGGGGCCGGACCGTGCTCGATCACGTCAATCTCACGGTCCGGAAGGGCGACCTGTACGCGATCATCGGTCCGAACGGCGGCGGCAAGACCACGCTGCTGCGGGCGATACTCGGACTCCAGGAAGTTGACTCGGGCGAGGTGCGGCTCTTCGGGCAGGCCCCCCGTGAAGGACGGACAAGGGTGGGATATGTCCCCCAGTTCAGGACTTTTGATTTCAACTACCCGGTGACGGTGGGGAACATGGTTCTCTCCGGGCGGCTGGGGCAGATCCCCGGACCGGTGAGGCGATACTCCGCGGAGGACCATGCCGCCGTGATCCGGGCGCTTGACCGGACCGGTATCGGCCACCTGGGCGGCCGGGAGCTCCGGGGCCTCTCGGGAGGAGAGCGCCAGCGGGCCATCATCGCACGGGCGCTTGTTGGCGAACCCGATCTTTTAATCCTTGATGAGGCGCTGGTCTACGTCGATATACCCACGGAGGCCCAGCTCTTCGACCTGCTTGAGGAGCTCAAGAAGAGCATGACCATCCTGATGGCGACCCATGATATCGGAGCAATTTCCACCCATATCACCTGCGTCGCCTGCCTGAACGAACGGCTTTTCACCCACGGCACCAGCGAGATCACCGAGGATATGCTGACTGCCGCCTATCACTGCCCGGTCGACCTTATCGCCCACGGCATTCCGCACCGGGTGCTCCGGGAACATGAGAGGGAGCCATGATGTTCGGTATCCTGGAATTCGAGTTCTTCAGAAATGCAGTGATTGCCGGGCTGATCTCGAGCGTGGTTTGCGGGATCATCGGGTCCTACGTCGTGGTCAAGCGCCTCGTCTCGATGAGCGGCGGTCTTGCCCACGCCGCATTCGGCGGGATTGGTCTCGGGTATTTGTTTGGCATCGATCCGGTGGCAGGAGCGGTGGCGTTCACTGCCGGGATCGCCCTCATGATCGGGGTGATCAGGGAGAAGCTCTCGCAGCAGGTGGAGACCCTGGTTGGCGCCGTATGGGCGGCCGGGATGGCCCTCGGGATTCTGGCGATAGCCCTCGCACCGGGCTATGCTCCCGACCTCTTCGGCTATCTCTTCGGGAATATCCTCCTTATCCCCACCGACGATCTCTTCCTCATGGGGCTCCTGGCCCTGATCGTCTGTATGGTGGTCGGCCTCTGGTTCAACCAGCTGATGGCGGTTACCTTTGATGAAGAGTATGCCCGGGTGATGAACCTCCCGGTTACCGCGCTCCTCCTCCTCCTGCTGCTGCTGATCGCGCTCACCGTCGTCGTCCTGATCCGGGTGGTGGGCATCATCCTGGTGATCGCACTGCTCACCCTGCCCGGTGCAGTGGCACGAGAGTTTACCCGGAGTATCGGGGCCATGATGGCGCTGTCCATCCTGTTCGCCATGGCATGTTCCCTCGGGGGACTCTTCCTCTCCTATGCTCTCGACGTCCCGTCCGGGGCAACCATCATCCTGCTCGCGGCAGCCGGGTACGTGCTGACCCTCCTTCGGGTCAGACTCCGATCCGGGGAGCCGGTGCAGGGCGGTGGATGAGCCTGGTTTCACGGGTCGATCAGGCTGAAAAGAGGCCTGGCCTGATCTCTTCGGGAGGACGTTTTCGGCCATTCCTGACACCGGCCGGCACCACGATCGGAACACAGGGAATCTCGTCGCAGGTTTTCCCGTGCGATCCGGCCCGGAAAAGACAAGGATGAATTTGAGTATTCTCCACGCTGCCGCCGGTCAGCGACCCGGGATCCTGCACCGGCACCTTCCGATGGTCGCCGCCACCACCACGCTTGAGCAGGCGACCACCAGGAACGCGATGAAGAACGACGAGATTTCGGCGATGAACCCGGCAAGAAACGGCATCAGGCTCATGCCGCCGTAACTTGCGGCATTGAAGAGTCCCATGACCACACCCTGGCGCGCCTCCGCTGTTGCGAGGAAAGCAAGCTGGGCGATCATCACAACGCCGGCGATAGCCCCTACCACGATGAAGCTGACAGGAGATATGAATACCAGCATCACCGCGACAGCCATTCCGACTGCTGCCACCCGGATGGCCGGGATGGGAGGGAGATGCAACCGGGAGACGATGACAACCGCGATCGCGGTGGCGAGGCTCATTGCGGCGATGGTGAACCCGAGAATCCCCGGTGGAAGATCGGAGAATTCAGGATACAGCACGGTGAGCGCTCCGGTCGTCCCCAGAATGACCACGGTCGAAAGCCAGAGCCAGAAGTATTCCCTGGTCACCCGCACGAGCCGGTGCAGGGTATCGCTCGCCGATTCGGGGGGGAGATCGCGCGCCGGTCCCGGTCGCAGGAAGAAGCTGAACAGGGCCGGGACGGCGGCTGCCAGGGTGAAGAGCATGATGCCGGACATCAGCATCCCTGACACCTCCACGAGCCACCCGCCCCCGATCAGCCCGGCCACCAGCCCGATGTTGAGCATGGCCATGAAGGATCCACTTCCGGCCTCATGATCCGGCCGGGCGTTGATAACGGAGAGGGCGGACGGGACAAAGAGGCCTGCCCCGACCCCCTCCATCAGGCGGAAAAGGATGAGGAGGAGGGTTGAGGGAAGGGCCATGATGAGCAGGCCGGAGACCAGGGTGAGCACCAGTCCGGTCCTGATCAGGGGGATCTCGCCGATGCGGTCGGCAAGGAATCCCGCCGGGAGCACCAGAAGGAATGCCCCGAAGAAGTAGGCGGCATAGATTGCCCCCTGGCTGATGGTGCTGTCCCCGAAACCGGCGAGGATGGGGACAATGGCGTTGGAGAGCGCCATCACCGAGAAGACACCCAGGCAGAGGGAAATCCGGTCTCTCATATCATCCGGTAGGTTTCCAGGTTCATCGGCGAATGGGTCTCGATGTGGTACCGTTTGTACAGGGAACTGGCCAGATCGATGGTGTTGTTCTCGTCTCCGTGAATGGTGAAGATCTTCTCGGGCTTGGGCTGGACATGGCCGACATAGTTGATCAATTGCCGCCGGTCAGAATGACCGGAGAACCCGTCGATAGTGACGATCTCGAGGTTGATCACGATGGTCTCCCGCCGTCCGATCGGGACCTCCCGCCACCCTTTCTGGATGCGCCGTCCGAGCGTCCCCTCGGCCTGGTAGCCGACAAAGACGAGCGCGTTCCGCTCATCCTGTGCAAGATTGCCGAGGTACTCCATGACCGGGCCGCCGTTCAGCATGCCGCTCGTGGTAATGATCACACAGGGGTCCCCGGAGATGATACGGTCCCTGAGGTCGGACGAGTCGACCGCGACAAAACATTCGGCGAGGAAGGGGTTCAGCCCCTCTTTGAAGATCTGGTTGCGGAGATCGCTGTTCAGGTACTCGGGATACGTGGTGTGGATCGCCGTTGCCTCCCGGATCATGCCATCGAGGGCAACCTTGACCCTCGGGATCTTCCCCTTCCGTATCCCTTCCTCGAGGGCGAGCATGACTTCCTGGGACCGGCCGACAGCGAATGCGGGGATGATGACTTTCCCGCCCCGTGCTATGGTGGCATTCACCGTATCGTAGAGCTTCTCCTCGGCCTCGGCGCGCGGAGGCTGGATATCCCCGCTGCCTCCGTAGGTGCTCTCCATGAAGAGGGCTTCCAGACGGGGAAACTGGTTGGTTGCAGGATTAAAAAGCCTACTCTTGCTGTAGTTGAAGTCGCCGGTAAACGCGATATTGTACAGCCCGTCCCCGATGTGGAAGTGGGTGATCGCCGATCCGAGGATATGTCCGGCGTTGTGGAAGGTGACCTTGATATCGGGAGCAATATCGGTCACGCTCCCGTAGTTGAGCGTGATGGAGTGCTTGATGTAGCTCTTCACCTCGTTTGAGCTGTAGGGAATCCTGCGGTCTTCCTTGGATACCACGTCAAGGTAGTCAAGCTGGAGCATGGCGGAGAGGTCCCGCGTCGGTGGCGTGCTGTAGACCGGACCGTCGTACCCGTACTTGAAGAGCAGGGGCACCAGCGCACAGTGGTCGAGGTGGGCGTGGGTGAGCACCACGGCGTCCAGCTGGGAGAGGGGATGGATCTCGGGCACATACAGGTACGGGGTGTTGTTGCTGTTGTCGGGTTTTTCCCCGCAATCAATCAGTACCCTGCTCTCGGGAGTGGTGAGCAGGAAAGCTGCCCTGCCCACTTCCCGGCAGCACCCGAGCATGGTCACGCGGACCCACTGGTCCTTGCTGGTTACGTCCCGGTGAATCCTCCTCCCGATGGTCCGCAGGAATTGTTTCCGTTCCTCGTTGACCGAGCGGAGGAACTGCCGGACCTGTTTTACCGTCGAGCTCTCGATCGGGGGTGTCCGGACCACCTTCGGGGTCCAGCCGATATGCTTGGTGATCTCCCGCAGGGTCGCCCCGTTCTTTCCGATGACCACCCCGGGTTTTTCGGCCTCGATCAGGACCTCCCCGGTATCGGCGTCAAAAAAGATGTCCGTGATCCCGGCACTTTCTGAAACAACGGACCGGATTTCGGTCACCGCACGTTCCGGATCCTCGAGCACGTTCGGACGGACCACGATCCGTTTCCTGAGATCGCGGGCAAGGATTTTGATGAGATCCGCTTCATCGGCGAACCGTTTTGGATCGTCAGTATAGATGACGAGCTCGGGACCCTCAAATTCCACTTCAGATACAGTGATGCCGGATGGCACCTTCTCGTTGATCTTGTCCTTGAGTTCTTTCAGCCGCTCTTCAATAAGCATCAGATCAGTCCTAAAAAAGTAGTTATGCCGTGGTGGCAGCAGCGAATTTCTCGGCAATCTCCTCGTCGGAGATCTCCAGGTATTCTTCCCTGGTGATCACCACGACGTGGATGCCTTCTCCTGACCCGGCGTCCCTCTTTATTGCTGCACGTACCGCCCGTACTGCGAGCGCCACGGCTTCGTCCCTCGGCATTCCTTTCCGGAACCGGTCCTCAAGCACCCCATAGGCCATGGGAGAGCCTGACCCGGTGGCTACAATCTCCTCCTCTCTGGTGGCCCCCCCGAGTGCATCCACCGAATAGATGCTCGGTCCCGATTCATCGACACCGCCGACCAGGAGCTGGACATAGTACGGGTAGTAGCGGTTATTGTTCAGGATATTGGAGAGGAGAGTAGAGGCCGCTGCAACCGTCATCGGTCGTCCGCGCCGGATATTGTAGAGGCTGCACTCCACGGTCATGAGCCGCGCCATCTGCTGGGCGTCGCCGACGCCGCCTGCGGTGGTCATGCCGATCCGGTCGGCGATCTGGTACACTTTCTTGGCCTTCTTGCTGGCAATCAAATACCCCATCGTCGCCCGCTTTTCCGTGGCGAGGACAACCCCGTCTTCAAATACCAGTCCTACGGTGGTTGTTCCTTTCAGGGGTTCCTGGGCTCCTTCAATCATATGCACACCCCAAAATATAGAAAACGCTGGAAAAACTTCTCAAAAGCGCTTCATCACAATACACGTCATCAGAAAATTTAAAGGTTTTTATTGTACCGGCTGACGGCAGAAGGCGGTAATCAGGTCGCGATCGAAGAGCATGGCCACCAGTTTCTTGTCACCGTTCACCACCGGCAGCTGGTCGACCCGCCCCCGCTTCATCTTCAGGGCGCACTCGCTCACCTCGGCATTCAGGGGAACGGAGATGACATTGGTGATCATCGCCGATTTGACCGGCCTTTCAGGCAGCTGGATGCGGGAGATTCCGTAGGAGATGGTATGCATGTCGCGGATGCTCTCCCAGGTCCACTCATCGTCATCGGTTCCGTTGGAGAAATCGCTGACCTCGACCATATCCTCGATGGAGGAGTGCCGGATCAGGTCACGCTCGGAGATGATACCCTGCAGCCTGCTCTCGGCATCAAGAATGGGGATTGCCTCGAATCCCGATATCTCCATAATCCGGGCGACGAGCGGGAGCGGAGTCTCTTCCCAGAGGGCATACGTCTGGGAAACGTAGCGGTCCTTGATCTCTTCCTTGATCCGCATCTGGGCGAGAGCATGGATGAGATCGGCCACCGAGATCAGGCCGGCCAGCTTTCCTTCGTCCACGACCGGAAGCCTCCGGACGTTATACTCGATCATCAGCCGTGCTGCCTCCTGCACCGAAGCGTCAGGAGTCACGGTGACCGGGTCGCGGGTCATCAGCAGACCGAGTTGCGTCTCATCGGACTTCCTGAGGAGATCCTTCCGGGTGATGATCCCCACCAGCTTCCCCTCCTTCAGTACCGGGACACCACTGATGCCGGTCCTCTTCAGGATCTTCAGGACATCATCACGGTTTCCGGGAATCTCGATCCGGACAACCTCGGTGGTCATGTAGTCTGCGACGGTCATTTCTGTGATGGTCTCACCACCATGACGGTTGTATCACAGTTCGAGACCACAAACGAACTGACACTTCCCAGCAGGAGCCGGTCAACCTCGCTCTTCCCGTGCGATCCCACGATCACGAGGTCGGCACCGGCTTCTTTGGCAGCCTTGACAATCTCGTTGCCGGCATGCCCCTGCCTGATGGAGGTCTCGATCTGTACCCCATGTTTTTCAGCCATCTCGCGAGCGGTCTGGAGGGCACGGGTGCCTTCCTGCTCGAGCATGGAATACATGATCTCCCATGTGCTGTCCATTGGCAGCGAGGAGAAGAGCCCTGTCTCCACCACGTAGATGGCGTGCACGGTCCCTTTCCAGACCCGTGCCTCCTCTATTGCCGCCCCCAGTGCATGATCACTGATTTTTGATCCGTCTATTGCCACGAGAATGTGTTGGAACATGGGTACCCCCAAAAGAGCTTTTCTATTAATGTATTTTCATGAATTAATAACTTTTTTGAGGATATTGTGCGCCCCGACCCTCCCGGCCAGGGTTCTGACCGGATCGCGGGAGAGCCAGAGATTGGAATCTCCGGGGGAGATCACCAGGAAATTGGCGGGAGCGCCTTCCCTGATGAAGTATGCCGTCCCCGTCAGTCCTGAGCCGGCAACGGCGGCCCTGAACACCTGGTCGGGCGGGAGGCGGTATACTGTGGTGAGGAAGGACATCTCCCGCCAGGGATCGGGCTGCACCGCCATGCAGTTGTCGGTCCCGATCAGGATCGGGACCCCGCGGTCCAGCATCTCGCGTACCGGCGGGTGATGCGCGCTCCCCGTCACCCCGAACATCCAGTTCGACCGGGCACAGACCACGACCGGGATCTCTTCGTCGGCACAGCGGTCAAGGTGGTTGCCGGATGCATGCGTGAAGTGGATCAGGAGATCAGGTTCATACGAGAGTGCCGCATCAATATCAAAGGGATCGCGCTCACCTGCATGGAAAGCAACCAGTTTACCGGCCTCCCGCACCCGTGAAACCAGATCGTCAAGGGAGGCGACATCCCGGGCGCTGCTGATTCCTGCCCCGTCCCCGGCAAGTTCTCCGCCTTCCCTGCCGAGGATGAGGGGCCGGCACGGCGAACCCTCGGAGGCCGTTTTGAGCGCTTCAACGCCGGCAGCACCCCCTTCCCTGAAGTCGGCGAACCCGGCGGTCCCGTATTGGTACATGGTCCCGATGGTTGCGCGCATCGCCGTTACCAGCAGATCGTCCGGGGTTGCCGCGAGGATCCGGTGTTTCAGTCCGAGTGGCGGGGTGACGAGCTCGGCCAGGTCTCCGGTGAACGGAAGGTCCATGGCCACACTGTCCCCGATATGGGTATGGGCATTGAAGAGTGCGGGGCAGATCCATGGCGCCGGGCAGCTGGAAACCTCCTCGATGCGGCGGATGATTCCCCGTTCCACCACGATCGCCACGTCCCGTACCAGCAGATCCTCACCAAGGAGCGCCCGGCCCTCGATAACAAGATCGCCCGTACCCATACCCTGTCACCGTTTTTATATATGTTGAGGAGGAGAAATAATCTGGTATGGCAAAGAAATCTGGCGGCAGACTGATATCGTCGGCCGGGCTGGTCAATTACTACGAGAGCGAGGACAAACGTGCCATCCATATCAACCCGTACATGGTCCTTGCGGTGGCCATTGCAGTGTCCGTCATCATCCTCACGCTGAACTTCCTCTTCTGATCGTTCCGGGCATCGCAATTTTTTTCCGGAGTTTTTTCCCGGACCGGTACGCCGTCAGGATCACCGGTCTTTCAGCCGTTTCCTGATGATGTCTTCCTCCGGAGTGAAGTAGAGGGTGTCATGACCGGTCCAGGCCGGACAGTTGCGGACGATGACCACCGGAACCGCATTGTCGCTTTCTCCCATCACGAAATTTGCAAACCCGGCGATCTCATCCACGACCGCCTCCTCGGTGATCTTCAGCTCGTGCCCGAAGAGGTCGTGATCCCCACGGAAATCGCGGATTGCCGGCATCCCGCTCCAACCTATCGCATGTCCGGTCTGACCCCTCCGGAATGAACGGCCGCAGGTGTCGGTCACGATCACCCGCACGTCCTTTCCGGCAGTTCGACGGAATCCCTCCCGGATTTCAACAGCGGCAGCCATCGGGTCCGGCGGAAGGAGAATGATCTTTTCATCTTCGATATTACTCTGGTCGACTCCCGCACGCACCCCGACGTGTCCGCAGGAGAGTTCACAGAGAACGAAGGGGTGCTCGAGGAGGATTTCGCGGGATGCATCGAGGACTGCCTGGATAAAACGGGGATCTTCCCTGGTCATCCCCGCTATCCGGACGGCCCGCTCACCCGGCGTGATGTCTGCAAGAGACCGGGTATATCCTTTCGCTTTCGAATAGACCGATGAGGCGATGCAGACGATATCCCCGTCCGCGAGAACCGCTTTTTCTGCGATAAGGGCGCAGAGGTCATCGCCCTCACGGATGAGCGGAAGTCCCCGGACTCCGAAGACGGTGATCGGCTCTTCTCTCATACCTCTCTTCTGTAGGTCGGGGGCCATGATAAAAGGCGATATTCCGGGATCCTCTCCACGGGTACCGGGGCGTAATATATATCCTTTGGGGGACGCAAATACCCCATTCAGGATGTACCTCATCATCCGCTGTGGCGGATGCAGAACCTTCACCTACGTTGACCGGTTCCAGCAGTGGAAGCTCTGCCCCTGCTGCGGGGAGACCATCAGCGTTCCCGGATCACCAGTATACCTCGAGGTTGAAGAGTTCACCATGGCGGAGAATATCATCACCCAGCTCCAGAAATACCTCGATACGAGCCGGAAAAAAGACCTTTCCCCTGACGAGATCACCGCACTCCGCCACCAGTATGCGGAGTGGCTCAGGAGCAGGGTATAGCAGGTTACCACTTTGTGCCGCATCCCGGGCAGACGAGGGTCACCACCCGGCCGCAGTTCGGACAGATGAGTCCCTGCCGGGACCGGTACTCTATCGGTTTTCCGCAGTTCCTGCAGAGGATCTCGAGTTCATAACCACAGCTGTGACGGAGCATCCTGATCTCCCGTGGAGGCTCCCCCGATAAAAAGGTTCCCTCGCTGCCGGCCGGTCATCCCACCGCATACCGCAGCAGGGCGGCAATCCCTCCCAGGCCGTCCAGCTGGCGTCCCGGTTCGAACTCGGAAGAGAAGACCACGATCCCTGCATTTATCAGTTCTGCCCGGTCGATCAGGTGGACGATCCCTTCATCGCGGAGGAGGGAATCGAGCACCAGCAGCCGTTCGCACGCCCCGTAATCGATCGCCCGCTGCACCTCGGCCCTCCCGTAGGCGACCGGGAGCCCTTTCCCGATCCGCCCGAGGAGCTCGTTCATGTTCCGGACCTCGTTGCCCAGCTGCAGGTCCTCGTGGATCTTCTCGAGAATGCCCTGGCCGATGACCTCCTGAACCGCCCCCGGACCGATCCTCCGGGTTTCCACCACGAGGCACCGCCCGGCAATCCCGGGGAGAATCCCCCTGAGAAACTTCATGAAATCATCCTTGACAAAGCCCGGCCCTGCAATCACCACCGGCCCGGTCAGTACGGAAAGGTGGGATGCCACCCGTTCGAAGAAATCCTGGCGGGAATCCATTCCCGACTCTTTTCCGCTGCCGGCGCTCACGGACAGAACCCCTTCTGGCCCGAACTGGCGAATCCTGAAGAGCTCTGCATCGCCTTCCTCGATGGTAAGGATATGTACCGCATCGAACACCGAAGCACGGACCGCCCGGTCTATCCGTTCGAGATCCACCTGCCGCCACCGCTTGATCACCGAGATCTCGTAGCCCGGTTCGACGTTCAGGGTATGGTGGGAGCCGGTCTCGGGCCCCTGCTCGATCACCCCGTGGATGCGGAGCCGCATGGCGAATTTGTGGAATTCGACCTTTTCAACCCTGATCCCGAGCCGTACCGGTCGTTTCTCGGGTTTTTCAGGACGGATCCGGTCCGATGGTGTCTCGACCGAGCGCAGCGTGGTGGCGAAAACCAGGTCGCCGGGACCGACCAGGTGCGAGAGATGCCACAGGTCGTCGAGGCTTTCGGGAAAGAGTCGTATCTCGCCGTATGACCGCTGGAGTTCTCCCTGCTCGGCTTTCATGGTTCCACCATATCCGATCCTCCGGGAGGGACAAACGCGGCGATCGCCTCGGCGGAAAGAACGCCTTTCAGGCTTCCCGCTTCGTCCCCGAGCCGTTCCCGGAACACCCGCAGCAGTTTCTTTGCCATGTCGTTTGGTTCAAACGTGCCGGGTCTGAGCAGCACGTAGAGGCCGGTCTTTGCCGCCACCGCGGAGGGAGGTCCCCCGATCACCGCAACTTCGGGTTCCCGCTGCAGCCCGATGGCGACCGCGAGCGGGACATCACGGTAATAGTCCCGTTCCCCCCTCACCACGAACGAACCGCGGCTGATAAACTCCCCTGCTTCCGGGGTTTTGCTCACCTGCGCAGGGCTGACTGCATAGACATCGGCGGAAAAATGGCCGCTCCGCCACGCGCCCGAATAGGATGCGGCAAACTGTGCCGCTTCGTCCATCCGCCCGGTCGTCCCCTTCACGATCACCACGCTTGCTCCGTGAACATCGGCGTGGACGAAACGGTCGCCGCCCTCCATGTATTTCTTGACCAGCTCCTCGTTCTGCGAGGCATCCTTCCCCCCGAGCACCAGCACCCCGTCGCTGGTGATGAACCAGCGGAACCGGTGGTACCAGCGCCGCTTCATGACCGGGGTCCTGACCACCTTTCTCTTCTCCCCGGCCACCGGCCGGTCCATTGCCGCCCGGGCGCCGGCGATCTTCTTCTTCAGCTTCTTGGTCGCATCATAGTAGCGGCCGATACTTGCCTCGAGTCCCTCATGGATGAAAAGGGTGACCCGTTCACCGATGTCAACATCCACCGAGGCCTCGGCAGGGTTGACCGAGACGATTTTCGTGGACGGGCCGGATTCCTGGGCTGCAAGGACCTGCGATATTTCCTGCCAGGATCTCGTTGTGCTGGCCTTCTCGAGCGTGGTGATGATCTCCTGGAGGAGGGGATAGGATTCATACATCAGTTCCACGATCCGTTCGTTCCGTGCCACTTTCTTCTCGTACTGCGAAAGGATCTCGGCCTGCCGGGCGCGGATGCGCTCCTCCCTGTCTTTTTTCCGGGCAACCTTCGCCACCCCCGGCTCGGGAGCCGGTACAGGGGGGTAGAACCGGTCCAGGGCCCGGTTGAATACCGGAATCCCCCCTTCGGCGGCGGCAGGGGGCTCTCCCCCGATCGGGAGGCACGCTCCCCCCTGCAGGAGCGGGGCAATCTCTTCTTCCGCCTCCGAGAGCAGCCGGTGCAGTTCCCGGTAGAGGATCCCGGCATCCGCATCCCGGGCCGGAATGGTCTTGTCGATCCCGGCCCGCCGGCACAGCAGTTCGGCGTATGCGCCTCCCAGCATGACGCCGACCGCAAGAGCCCTGACCAGATCCCGGTCTTCCTGTGAGAGATACTGCCGGAACCCTTCCGGGGAGAAGGTGGACGGATCGGGAGGAGGAAAGACATAGGGCGCGCCGGCTACCACATCCCGTTCCCGGAACCGCTGGGGGCGCATCGGCTGGATGATGGTATACTGCTGGTCGCAGAGCACGACGTTTCCCTCATCATAGAGTTCGATGACGAGGTGATATTCGGTCCCGTGCTTCCCGATATCGAGGGTCACGATCCGCTGGATGCCATGCTGCCGGATGGAGAGGACCCTTCCCCCGGATATATGCTTGCGCAGGAGCATGGCGAACGGCGGTGGAAATTTCGGCGGTTCCGGGAGGGCCGCGGTGAGATGGGCACGCTTCCCGCTCTCGATGAGCAGGAAAAAGCGGGCATGCTCCCTGCCGTTGAGGCGGAATACGAGGTGGCCGGGAGGAACCAGGTAGACCTTGTTGATCCAGAGCGGCAGCAGGCCCTTCCACTCGTGAACCACCGTCCTGAGATCGATCCCGCTCATACCTTCGCGTGTCGCCATAGGGGGATACCAAATTAGATATGAGACAACGACCTAAAAATAGGACTACTAGGTGTCGTGATGAGTGCCGAAGAGAAAGAGGAGAAGCAGGATATCCCCCTGAAGAAAACACCCGAAGAGAAGAGTGCCGAGCACCTTCAGCGGATCCAGCGATCCCTGGTCGCCTGTGTCATGGGAATTATCACCGGCGTGATATCGTACCTGGTGATCGATCCTTCCCAGATACTCGGGTTCCAGAGCTATACCCTTCTTGCCCTGGTTATCATGGCAGCAGGGATTGTTATCCAGCGGCATATCTTTGTTGCCCTGCGCCTCGGACCTGCCGTGCTCGGAAAAAAAGACTGGTTCTACCAGGGATTCATGACCTTTGCTTTCTGGTTCATTACCTGGACGCTCCTCCTGACCGGCGCCTCTTCGTGATCACATCATGCGGATTGCGGTTGTCCACAAGGATCGGTGCCACTCCCGGAAATGTGGTACCGAGTGCATCCTGTACTGCCCCCGGGTCCGGACCGGCGACGAGACGGTGATCATCGGCGAGGATGGAAAAGCGGTGATCTCCGAAGAGCTCTGCGTCGGCTGCGGCATCTGTGTCAAGAAATGCCCGTTCGAGGCCATCGACATCGTCAGCCTGCCCGAAGAGCTCGAACAGCCCACCCACCGCTACGGTATGAACGGGTTCGCCCTGTACGGTCTCCCGATCCCGGTTGAAGGAAAGGTAACCGGTATTCTCGGGGCGAACGGGATCGGCAAGAGTACGGCGGTCAAGATCCTGTCCGGCCAGCTCACCCCCAACCTCGGGGTCTTTGACCGCGAGGCAGGCTGGGAGGAGATCCTGAAAGAGTATGCCGGGACCGAGCTCTTCGAGTACCTGCTGACAATCTCGGAGAAAAAGCTGAAAGTGGCGGTGAAGCCCCAGTACATCGATTACATCCCGCGGATCTTTTCTGGAACACCGGGGGACCTCCTGACGTCGACCGATGAACGGGGAAAGCTTTCGGAATACATCGAAGCCCTCGCCCTATCCCCCATCCTTGACCACGACATCGCGACGCTCTCGGGCGGGGAGCTCCAGCGGGTGGCGGTTGCCGCCTGCCTCGCCCGCGACGCTGATTTCTACTTCCTCGATGAAATTACCCCGTTCCTCGATATCTACCAGCGAATGGCGGCAGCCCAGCTGATCCGGGAACTCGCGGCATCACGCCCGATCGTTATCGTGGAACATGACCTGGCCATTCTCGACATGCTGGCCGACACGGTCCATGTCGCGTATGGAAAACCGGCGGTATTCGGGGTGATCACCCAGCCCAAGGGTGTCCGGGTGGGGATCAACCAGTACCTCGAGGGCTATCTCCCGGAAGAGAATGTCAGGTTCAGGGAGTACCCGGTCGTATTTGAGAAGCGGGCCCATGAGAAGCAGGCGGAACGGGCAACCCTCCTCGAATTCCCGAAGATGGACAAGAGCTATGACCGGTTTCATCTTTCCATCGACTCCGGGGATATCCGTGCCGGGGAGGTGCTCGGCCTGGTCGGGGCCAACGGTATCGGGAAGAGCACCTTTGCCCGCCTGCTCGCGGGGGTTGAAGAGCCGGACGGCGGGCCGGTCGACCTGGAAGCCCGGGTATCCTACAAGCCCCAGTACCTCAAGGCCGCCAGCTCCGACACCGTGGAATTCTTCCTCCGGCAGATCACCCGGGTTTTCGACAGTTCGATGTACCAGCACGATATCATCGAGCCTCTCAGCCTCGCCCCCATCCTCCAGTCCCCGATAGATACCCTTTCAGGCGGGGAGCTCCAGCGGGTGGCCATCGCGGCCTGCCTCTCCCGGGATGCCGACCTCTATATCCTGGATGAGCCGAGCGCTCACCTTGACGTCGAGCAGCGGGTCCGGATAACCCGGATGTTCAAGCACCACGTCGACGGGCGCGATGCGGCAATCCTCGTCATCGACCACGACATCTACCTGATCGACATGATCAGCGAGCGGATCCTCGTCTTCGATGGCGAACCCGGTATCCGGGGCGAGGCGACCGGCCCCTTCGACATGCGAACGGGGATGAACCGCTTCCTTTCCCGGCTGGGGGTCACGTTCCGGAGGGACCGGACCGGCAGGCCCCGGATCAACAAGCCCGGGTCCTACCTCGACCGCGACCAGAAGGCAAGCGGGGAATATTACTACTATACCGAGTCCTGAACCACAGTACAGTCAATCAGGTCGGCATCCTTTGGACGTCACCCCTTCCCGGAGCCTGGTTGGATGGCGACCTCTGCCCTCCGTGATTGCTGTCACCGCAAAGGAATCCCGCACCCGGTACATCGCGTTCATGATGGTGGAGAGAAGACCAACCGGGAGCAGGGCGGCCATCCCGCAGAACACGTACCCGAGTGGCGGCAATGGCTGACCCCATGCCCCTAATTTGAGAAATAAAAAGAGCCAGGATGGGGGTCCTGGTTTGTTCGGCGTACTACCTGACCATCCCGGATTCGTAGTGCATGAGCTTCTCGAAGAGGGTGATTGCTCCATCAGCGGAGGTTTCCTCCGAGAACTCGATGCGCTCCATGAGGGTGTTCCACGGACCGTTGATTTCCGGAGTAGCAGGCCCACCCCGGGCTTCCTGGATCAGGACATCCAGGGAGGCGGATGCGAATCCGATGGAGGGCACATCGGTGACAAGCTCGGTGACCCGGAGGTCATGGTTGAGCTCGACCGGATGGTCGGCGGACGGCATGACGAAGCGGTCGGTTGTGGTGGTCCGGACATTGGCAACCGTCATGTCGATCGTGCTGCCTGCCTCGGCCCGGTTGCAGAACGCCGGAAAGGCCTCAGTGATCTGTTCTGCGAATGGACAGATCATGACAACTGGGGTGGTATATGGTGTCGCTGCACCATCGACCATGATGTTATCGGTCGAGACCACGTAGGCACCATCGATGCCCACAAATGCGATCTGCTTGGTTGCCTCGATATTCCACTGGCCGCTGATCTGGCCGGAGGTCTCAACATCGAGCTCCTTGTCATAGAGCATCAGGCCGACACCATGGGTCTGTGTGTCCTCGGTGTAGGTGGATTCGTAGATCGTGGCGAAGAGAAATTCAAGCGGCGGAATTTCCGGAAGGCCCTTCTCGTCGTCGGTAATCCTCCACTGGAGCTCGGTTGCAGACGCGAAGTTCCCAACCACGTTTACTGAGGTGGAGGTAACGATACCCTGCGTCTCCGGGACTGGATCAATCCCCCGATCTGCCAGGGCATATCCTGTCAGGAGAACGAATGCTACAACAAGAATAACGAGTTTTTTCATCACATTCCTCCAACGTACAAATACCGGTAATCCGGCATCACTCTCACTACCGTGATTGATACCATAAACCTATCTCCTCAACCTCTTGATTATCGCAGTTCCAATGGACGATCAGAGATCCTATCCGGGCCGCCCGTCTCAGGGCTGTACCAGTTTATTGATATTCTGTGGTAGGGATAAGGGGGATAGTATTACACCGAAGGTTCAAGATGAGAGGCTCCGGCCTCACGGCAGCCAATATGCGTGCCATTTTCACCGACCCTGCGGGCTTGCCCGCACCAGAATGAATGATGCGCCGGTTGAAACCGGGAACGGGGCGGTAACCTGAACGGCAAATGATACAAACCGGGACACCTTGAAGGGAAATGCGGAAAAACAAAAAGGGTTATTGGTACTCTACTCTATCTTCCATTCCTCTTCTTCGGGCAGCTCCTCCTGTTCACTGCGTTTCTTCAGGATGATGAAAACAACCAGGACCGCCACGATGATGACCACCACGATGATGAGGATCCAGAGGAACCCGCCCAGCCAGGGCGAGGGCGGTGCGGTCGTCGGGACAGTGGTCGGCGCGGTCGTCGGAATGCTCTCGGCAAAGAGCGCAAAGACGCTGATGTGGGTGATCTTTGCACTTACCGTATGCGCAACGGGGTCCAAGGTGGCAGGGAGATCCTCCCAGGCCGATGTCGTGGGGTTGTACCACTTGAGGTACAGCTCCCTGCCCTGGAGTCCGGCCCAGTCCTCTTCCGAGACCATGATGGTCAGGGTGATGTAGGGATCAAAGGCGGCACCGGTCGGTTCGATCTCATAGGCATACCCGGCATAGGAGAACAGCGCACCGGCCGGAACCGGCGGGACTTCGGTGTCGGGCAGTCTCCTGATGGAGAGGGAAAGCAGCGGTTCTCCGAGCGACGTGGTCGGCCTCGTCCCCGCGACCATGGTGATGATACCGGTATTGTCCTGGGAAGCGATGGTGACCGACTGGGAGAGGGCAAGATCCGAGTTCAGCGGCAGGTTCCCTTCGGGAATACCCGGTACGGCTGTTGTCGTGGGAGTGGGGGTCAGGGTTGCAGTCGGGGTGGGGGTCGCTGTGGCACCACTGCTGATGGCGTAGTACCCGCCACCTCCACCGCCACCGCCGCCACCGCCGCCGGGACTGCTCTGGCGGTAGACCGTTATATATTTCGACCGGGACAGGTTATCACTCCCGGCGAGATTGGTGACGGTCAGGGTGACATCGTAGTTACCGTTATGGTACCGGTGCACCGGGTTCTGCTCGTTCGAGGTCTGGCCATCCCCGAATTCCCAGAGCCATGATGTTGCCGGGCCTCCTGACAGATCGGTGAACTGGACGAGCAGGGGTTCATAGCCGACGGCCGGATTCCCGCTGAAATCTGCAACAGGAGCAGTAATGTTGGTCCGGAGGTTCAATTCCGTATGACCACCGGGACTGAAGGGGTAGGAGGTGGTCCATTTGGTTCCTGCCGCGACATCATAACAGTCAGCACGCACACCGCCAACATAGAACTCGAGCAGGGTTCCGTTCTCCAGATATCCCTGCACAACCAGGTTATCGCCCGGGGATCCGTAGACCCCCTCTGTGGTGGTGGTGAGGGGGTTCCTGTTGTCGTTCAGCACACCGGAAGCCCGGGCCTCGATTACGGACCCAACCGGTGCCGGGACGCTGTCATAAATCACCACGTTTCCGAAGAAGGCATGAGGGATGGCGGGAATGGAGGTCGGCCGGGTGGTCGGTACGGTGGTTGTCGGAACAGTGGTAGGGGAGGTGGTCGGTATGGTGGTGGTCGGAGCGGTGGTCGGTGAAGTGGTCGGTATGGTGGTGGTCGGAGCGGTGGTCGGTGAAGTGGTCGGTATGGTGGTGGTCGGCGGGGCTACCCCGCTTACCGTGAGATCGAGGTTGATATTTCCCCCTTGAACGAACGTCGATGTCTGATCTGTTTTGTGGCCGTTCACCCAGAATTCAACGGGAATCGTACATCCGCAGGCAAATTCATCTGCAGTCACC
>JAAEET010000055.1 GCA_013415565.1 Methanomicrobiales archaeon | reverse complement strand
TGCTCACGGGGTAGATCTTCTCGAAGGGATTGCCATCCACATCCCGGTAACTCACCACAACGGGAACCGTAGTGATGTTTTCGGCAGAGAATGTAATCTCGAAACTCGAGAAATCATCGGGCTCGAGAGAGCCGACGACGTAGGTCTGATAGGGATCCACCGGGACCGCATCTCCTCCTGCGCCAAGAACCACCGAGTTTGCCACCTCTAGTCCGGCGTTGTAGACATCCCCGGTGAGTACATACCTGCCGTCCCGGTATTCCACCACGATATTTGAGAGGAGGGGGTTTGCCTCGGTCTTGGAGAGCCCGAACTCAACCGGTACCCTGACGGATGTGGCATGGGGATTGACCCCGTTCTTGTAATCGACCCTGAACTCTATGACTGATGGTTGTTCCGGCGTGATGTTGAACGAGACCCGCTGCGCCTGGTCGGGATTCAGGTTGCCGATGAAATAACTTGAAGGGGTGGCGTTGATTCCCTCACCGAGGATATGCACCACCGCGCCGCTTACCGGATTGTCCCGCGGGTTCCCGACCAGGATATCGACCCGGTCTTTCCGGCCTGCACCGAAGGTATCGGGCTTTTCAAGAATGGAGATCTCCAGGGGATCATTTTCCACCCGCACCTGAATGGGATACCGGAGATACCCTGCATCGCGGAAATCCAGGGAGAACTTGGGGTAGTAGATGCCGGGGGGGACATCGGCCTTAACCGTGAAGGAAAACTGCATGCTGTTGCCGGCACCGACGGTGGTGGTGGTATCATATGAACTTGACAGGATCGATATGTCGGCATCATACATGGTTGCCCGACGGATAGCGACGCTCTCAAATCCATTGTTGGTGATCTCGATGGTGATGATCCCGGTATCGTCTTCGAAAAATATCGTCGGCTCAAGCGAGATGCTGGTGACCGTCACCTGTGCCGCAGCCTCTGCGCCGGGATCCTGGGCTGCTGCACCTGAAACCAGCAGGATGACCGCGACGGCGACTAGAATCCCGGGACCGGCACCCTTCATCAGGTTCCCCCGAACAACTGCATCCCGTTCATGGCTATGAAGATGACGTAAATAATATAAATCGCCACCGGAACGAGCACGGTGATGACCGCCTGTTTGAGCGGAAGGCGGTGGGCATGCTGCATCCCGAAAATCCAGAGGTTGGCGCTCCATACGAGGAAGATGATCGAGACTGCCGTGGAAATCATGGTGAATTCACGAAATGCCGGATCCTGGAAGATTCCTTCCATTGCTCGCTGAATGGCCGCCGGATCGGAAAAGCTGGTAATGACAGGAGCATTGATCATGGGAACGTAGTAGAGTGCCATGAACAGTGAGATGACCGACCCGATGACCACCGGGAGGAGGCCATAGCCGGTCACCTGGAGCGTGCGCCGGAAGGTTCCGCTTCCCTTGAAGAGCTTCGAGATGATCGTGAAGGCTGCGGTGAAGACACCCCCCCAGATGACGATAAACATGATGAATGCCGAGACTGCTCCGATCAATCCGATGACCGAGGCCATTTCGGCACCGGCTGCCGCTTCGAGCATCTTTGAATAGGTTCCGGAAAGGATGTACGCGGCCGCAGCGGCAATGATGCCGCCGATGATCACAATAACAGCTGGAAGCTTCAAACTCTCCGGCTCCGCCACGAGCCCCCGGAAAAATGCATCGGGCCTGATGAGGAGATCACCGATCGGTATTGGCATATGAACCGGGTAAATTTTGGAGTTCTTTGTCTATCAACATTTGGGCGGGCGGAATGGCGGTTCCCGGGCTCTTTTAGAAGAACTGTTTCCTCCAGAAAATGCCGATGCCGATGGCCGAGAGGAGCGTGGAGATTGCCACAATGATGAGAAAGGCAAAAGGATTGTGCTGGAACGGCAGCTCAACGTTCATCCCGTAGATACTTGCTACGAGGGTCGGGATCATCAGGATGATGGTTACGGTGGTGAGCAGCTTGATGACCACGTTTAAGTTGTTTGAGATGATCGAGGCATAGGCATCCATGGTACCGGAGAGGATGCTCGTGTAGATATTCGCCATCTCGATCGCCTGCTTGTTCTCGATCACCACCTCTTCAAAGATATCCCGGTCATCTTCATCCATCCGCATACAGCCTGAAGTGTTGAACTTTTCCAGCATCAGGGCGTTGGATCGAAGTGAAGTGATGAAGAAAACGAGGCTCTTTTCCATGTTCAGGAGCCGGATCAGCTGGATGTTCCGTAAGGCAATGTGAAGATCCTTTTCTATGCTCCCGGTCATCCGGTTGATTTCCTTGAGGTAACGGAGAAAAAGGAGCGATGTCCGCACGAAGAGGGTGAGCACGAACCGCGTCCTGTCACCGGTCGAGAGGTTCCTGACACGGCCGGACAGGATCTCCTGCACGACGTCCGCCTCCATGAGCGATACCGTGATGATCAGCCCCTGGGTCAGGATGATGCCGACAGGGAGCGTGGTGAAGGGGATGTCGGCTTCATCCGCCTCCCGGCGGGGGGTCCTGAGAAGGATGAGGGTGTTTCCCTCCTCCCGCTCCACCCGGGCCCGCTCATCCACATCCAGCGGGTCGGTGAGAAAATCGGGCGGTATGGTAAAGCGCGCAACCAGGGCTTCGATCTCCTGCGGGGTTGGACTGACGACATGAACCCAGGCTCCGCTCTCGTAATCCTTGATGGTCTCGAGACCGTTCTGCACGCTTCGGTAAATGGTGATCGTGGCGTACCCCCTCCCGCCGGGCCGCTTGCAGGATCATGAAATTGCGGAAAACAGGCGTATATGTTCGGTTTTCCCCTTCATCCCGCTCAACTGTCCGAATCTGTCCAGATCTCGTCGTTTCCCTGTATCCGCAAAATAGTTTTCGATCAGGTCGCAACAAGCCATCTGCCAGGCCGGCATTTCACCCCGTTCCCTGCTCAACTGTCGCGAGTTTCCGTCGGGAGGTCGCCAGGCATTCTGTCGGAAAAATCTTAAAAAAACAGGAAAAAACCATGTATTCCATGCCGATTCCTGAGGGGGGACGGGTGTTGGCAATGAGCCTTGTGAATCACGCTGTCCTTGTGACACCCATGGCAAAAATGCCGGTCCGGCATTGCAGGATTTCAGGAAGATCTGCCCTTTCTCGCGCTGATGGTGTCGAGAATTTCCCTCACGAGGGCGGAGATCGGTGCTTTTCCGGTTCCGAGTGCCTGCCGCAAGGCCGGTTCTGCCCGTTCGCCGAATATCTCGAGCGCCTTGATCGCCCGGAGGCGGACCCCCCGCTGGGGATCGTTGAGGGCCCCGATGAGCGGATCGATGGCCCGCTCGTCCCCGATCATTCCCAGCGCTTCGGCAGCTTCCTCTCTCACATGGTCATTCTCGTCAGACAGCGCGGCAATCAGGGGCGGTACTGCAGATGGCTCACCGGTTTTTCCGAGCGCGATGGCCGCCCTCCACCGGATACTGACGAATTCATGATCCCGTAAGGCTTTGACAAGGCACGGCACCATCTCCCGGGGCCGGTCCTCCTCGAGCCTGATAATGGCATCCCACCGGACTTCTGGATCCGGGTTTCCGAGTGCCCGATCATACCACCGGATCGATTCCATCCCTTCCTCCCGGTTGCATGAGTGTGTGAAGAATTCCCTCAGGTCAGCCTGCGGATCCTCTGCACGGCTTCACGAAGGTGTTCAAGCGAGGTCGCATAGGACAGACGCTGCCATCCCGGCGAATTGAATGCGGACCCCGGCGTCACCGCCACGTGCCCTGTCTCGAGCCACCGTTCCGCGATTGCAACATCATCGCCGCCGGTCTTCACGTATGCATAGAAGGCTCCGTCCGCCGGCGCGACCTCAAAGCCCATCAGGAGCAGTTCCTGGACAAGGAAATCTCTCCTGCGGTTGAACTCCTTTCTCATCGTGGCGACGCAGTCCTGATTACCGGTCAGTGCTGCGACTCCCCCGAACATGGCAAAGGTGGTAGGATGGCTGATCGAATGTTGCTGGATCTTGGACATCTGGGTAATGATCGGTTGTGGCGCTACCGCCCAGCCAAGCCTCCATCCGGTCATGGCATAGGCTTTGGAGAACCCGTTGATGGTGATCGTGCGCTCCGCCATGTCTCCCAACGATGCCAGGGAGATGTGCTCTTTCCCGTACACCAGTTTCTCGTAAATCTCATCAGAGAGTGCCACGAGGTCAAAGTCCTCGCAGAGGTCGCTGAGGATCCTGAGCGAGGTCCGGTCAAGGACCGCTCCGGACGGATTGGACGGTGAATTGACGATTACCATCCTGGTCTTTGCCGTGACCGCTTCAAGAATGTCGTCGGTTACCTGGAACGTCTTCCCATGCAACGGATGGTGAACAGGTTTCCCGCCGGCGAGCAGGACACAGGGTTCATATGACACCCATGAAGGGTCGAGGATAATCGCCTCGTCTCCCTGGTTCAGTACGGCAGTTGCGGCATCGTAGATGGCATCTTTCGCCCCACAGGTGATCAGCACCTGGGAGGGACTGCAGGGGAAGCGGTTCTCCGACCGGGTTTTCTCGGCAACGGCTGCCAGAAGTTCCGGGATGCCATTGCTCGGGGCATAGTGGGTCTCACCCCGCATGAGCGCCTGGATGCAGGCCTCTTTGATGTGGGCTGGAGTATCAAAGTCCGGTTCCCCGATCGAGAGGCTGATGACCTGCAGACCCTGCCGTTGCATCTGCCTGGCCTTCTCAGAGATGGCCAGGGTTGCCGAGGGCGCAATTCCGGTGACCTTCTCCGAGAGCGCCCTCATTCCAATCGCTGGACCATCTTGACGGCGGATTCTACGGCGCGTCGTGCATAATCTATCCGCTCACCGGCTTCCATCCGGGTCATTCCCGGACCCGAGATCCCCAGCGTTACCGGTTTTTCGAACTCGAGGGAGAGATCGATAATCTTCCGGGCTGCATGCTGGACCACGATCTCATCGTGCTGGGTTGCTCCCTCGATCACGCAGCCGATGGTTACCACGGCGTCAACGGAACCGGTCTTCAGCATCTTCTTTATTGCCAGGGGCATGTCATATGCCCCGGGAACATACCTGCATTCGGTTACCTCGGCACCGAGGAACGATGCATGCTCCCTTGCCTCAATTTCCATCATATAGGTGATGTCACGGTTGAATTCCGAGACGACAAACCCGAGTTTCACACTCATATTGATTCCCTGCCTGTGTATGTCCTACCTGCTCATTCATAAACCGATGCCTTATCTCACCTGCGGGCCGGCCCGGCGTCGGAAAATCCCTGGCGCTGGCCGGTCCCGGCCTCCCTGGTGAGTTCCCCGGGATGGAACGCCATTTTTATCACATTCCGGGCATGCTCCCGCGTCCGCTGCTCGGCCAGCCATGCCAGTTCCCGGTCATCCGTCGCTTCATCTTCGTGGACAAAGACCTCGATGATGTGGGTATTGGTCATCAGCTGACAGGTTATCAGCCCCTGGGAGGCTTCATGGGCACACATCCGGTCCTTTTCCTTTCCACCCGGCATGCCGAGCGCCATCACGATGCCGCACTTTTGCTCCTCGATGAGCTTCTTGCAGGCAACCGGGAGATCCTTGATCCCGGGGACCGTGACCCGTTCGATGGCCACACTCGCCAGCTTTCTCAGTTCATCTGCAGCTATGGCACCCATGTTGACCCGGGCAAATGTCGTGTCGGCTATTCCGATCTTCATCCCAGTACCCCGCAGGCAGCCGAAACACCGTCTCCTGCCGGGATGTGCCCATGGATCCGGAGTGCGTGCTGCACCGCTGAAAGCGTGGCCAGGATCTCGGGGGCTCCGGTCGCACCCATGGTCCCGATCCGGAATATCCGCCCCTTGAGGTGATCCTGCCCGCCTGCGATCTCGATACCCAGTTTCTTCACGGTGCCGCGGAACTCGCTGTCATTCATCCCGGCGGGATATTTCACTGCTGTCACGGTGTTCGAGTATGCGTGATCGTCGTCGATTTCCGGGAGGAGATCGAGTCCCCAGGCCGCAACCGCCGCCCGTACCGACTCTGCGTTTTTCCGGTGGCGGGCGATGCGCGGGACAAGGCCTTCTTCTTCAATGATCCGGCATGCCTCCCGGAGCGCAAGGAAAAGGGGGACAGCGGGAGTATAGGGGGTCTCCATCACTTTTGCCCCTGCACTCTTCCGGTAGGCAGCAAGGTCAAGGTAGTACGGACGTTCGGCAGAGAGCCGCTCCCATGCCCGTTCACTTACCGAGACCGCCGAGAGTCCTGCCGGTGCGGCAAGGCACTTCTGCGACCCGACCACGACCACATCCGCCCCCCAGGCATCCGCCCTGACCTCATCCCCTCCGATCGAGGTGATTCCGTCCATCACAAAGAGGGCATCATATTTCCGGGCGAGTTTTCCCACTTTTTCGGCAGGGTTGAGAATCCCGGCAGAAGTCTCGTTATGGACAAGGGTCACCATCTCGGTTCCCGCGCTCAGTCGCTCCTCCAGGGCACCGAGATCGAGGGGGGTCCCCCATTCCGACGACAGTTCATGGGCTGTCCCGTACCGCTGTGCAATCTTGTACATCCGTTCGCCGAACTTTCCGTTCACGAGGCAGGCGATCTCCCGGCCCCTGCCGAAATTGGCAACCGCCGCCTCCATGGATGCGGTTCCCGAGCCGCTGATCACGAAGAGTTCGTTCTTTGTACCGAAGGTCTCTTTGAGTACCCGTACACAGTCGGCATAGATGCTGCCGAACTCGGCCCCCCGGTGATTGATGGCCTGCCTTGCCATCGCCATGCGAACCCGTTCCGGCATCGGAACTGGCCCGGGAAGCATCAGGAGCGGTTCTTTTTCCATAGTATCAGCCCCATAGTATTTTTATAACCACGGAATATAAGTGTGGATGGCACATCCCATGGTCGAAGTAGCCATTCTTGCCGGATCCGCCTCAGATGCCGCAGTGGTCGAGAGAACCGCGGCAGTCCTGAAAGAGCACGGTGTCGCGTATGAAACCCGGGTCATATCCGCCCATCGCGAGCCCGATATCCTTGACGAATGTATCAGGACCAGTGACTGCAGGGTCTTTATTGCCATCGCCGGCCTTTCGGCAGCCCTTCCGGGAGTCGTCGCCTCGAAGACCAGCCGCCCGGTCATTGGTGTACCGGTGAGCGGGAAGCTGATGGGAATTGACGCCCTGCTCTCGATCGTACAGATGCCAAAAGGTGTTCCGGTAGCCTGTGTCGGAATCGATAACGGGGAGAACGCAGCACTGCTGGCGATCCGGATTCTGGGAGTGCAATAGCATCAGGAGACGGTTTCTCCGCGATTTTGAGGAGGACGACCCAGTACCTTCTCCACCAGACAAGGTCCCTGTGCTGACAACCTGTACCTGCCCACTCTTTCCGGCCCTTGGTCTCTACCGATTCCGGGACGGAATGGAATATTCAGAATAGTGCGGGGAAAAATGGAGAGCTCCCGGTCATGGTGGAAAGAGGGAAGCTCTCAGGGAAAAGAAATGTCACTGCCGTCCTTTTCCTTTCTCTTCTCCGAAAATCTCCCGCATCATCCTGACCGCACAGAGGTCCCCGCACATCGAGCAGGTGTCAAGCTCCCCGTCCCGGGCATGGATGGTCCGTGCCGCGTCAGGGAAGAGAGCGAGACGGAACTGCTCCGTCCAGTCAAGTCTCCTCCGTGCTTCAGCCATCTGCCGTTCGCGGGCCATCTTGAACCCGTCTTTCTTCCGGACCGTATCCCCGATGTGGGCGGTGATTTTTGCCACCCGGGTGCCCTCAATGATATCCTCGACCATCGGGAGGGCCAGGTGTTCGCTCGGTGAGACCATGCAGAGAAAATCCGCCCCATGCAGGCAGGCCACGGCACCGCCAATCGATGCCACGACATGATCGTATCCGGGGGCAATATCGGTGACCAGGGGACCGAGGAGATAGAGGGGAGCATCGTTTGTGACCTCCTTCATGATACGGACATTATAACCGATCTGGTCGAGGGGGATATGCCCCGGGCCCTCGACCATTCTCTGTACTCCTGCGGCAAGTGCCCGGCCTGCGAACTTCCCCAGGTTCAGGTACTCGACAGCCTTGGCATGCCGGTCGGCGTCCTGGAGACAACCCGGCCGCATGCCGTCACCGAGACTTGCTACGACCTCGTACTCCGCCAGAATCTCGAGAAGATAGTCAAACTCTGCCGCTAGCGGGTTCTCCTCCCCCGTGGCAACCATCATCGCCACGTGGAACGCCCCACCCCGGGAAACCACCGGGAGAATGCGGGGATCGGAATGGAGGGCTGCGAGCGCATCGCGGTTTACCCCGCAGTGGAGGGTGAGGAAATCCACGCCGTCTTTGCAGTGTTCCCGGATGACCGAGAAGAGGAGGTCGGCATCAACATCGGCCGCATTCCCCGCCCGCCTGACTGCTTCATAAACGGGAACCGTCCCCAGGCAGATCCCGAGCGAGAGGAGATCTCTCCTGAGGGAGGGGAGATCACCTGCGGTCGAGAGATCCATCAGGGTATCGGCACCGTTCGCGATCGCGGCGGCAGCCTTCTGTTTCTCAAGCTCCGGATCGCACCGCTCTCCTGAAGTTCCGACGTTGACATTGATCTTGACACTGCACCCCTCGCCGATAGCACAGACTGCATGCTGCCGAACCGGATTCGCCGGGATCACCACGTGTCCGCGAGCTACTGCCCGGGCAAAGTCCCGGGGATTTGCCCCTTCCTGGCGCGCAGCCGCCTCTACCAGGGGAGGGATGCCGGCAACACACTCCTGGATCAGGGTACGCATAAGAGAGATGTGGTTGGTGTTCCTTATTAGTAAACATGCCAGTCACCTGGATCCCGGGCAGGGGTTATTTCGGAAACGCGTATCTGGTCGGTTCGGTACTCATCGATGCGGGTGTGCTCCCGTCTGCCATCGAGCCCTACCGTAATGATATTGACATGATCGTCCTCACCCACTGCCATTTCGACCATACTGCGTATACGCGGGAGATTGCCCACCTCTGTTCGGCTCCGGTCGCCATCCACCCGCTCGACGCTCCCGGGCTCACCCAGGATGGCCCCAGTCTCTCCCTGCAATTCGGATCGAGGCCCCCCGGCACTTCCCCGGACCGTCTGCTCCTGGACGGCGACCGGATCGGACCCCTCACGGT
>JAAEET010000012.1 GCA_013415565.1 Methanomicrobiales archaeon | reverse complement strand
CATTCAGCCAACCTTGGCTTCTGATACGACCGCCCCGCGTCCGGATAGCCGGATCACATCATGCGGGCATGCCTCGACGCAGACTCCGCATCCGGCACACAGCTCGGAATTGAAGTCCAGTATCATCGCTTTCCCGTGCCTCACCTTGTAGATCTTCTCGTTGGTCACCGGATCCAGGGTGAAGAGTTCAAGCGCATCAACAGGGCATGCGACCACACAATTATTGCAGCCGGTACAACGCTCCATGTTAACGTGCAACGCAAATGCCATGCTTGTATCACGCACCAGCTTTAGATCGATTCAAAAATCGACTAAAAAAGAATGGTTAACTTACACACATAAACCTGTCTAATTTTCCCCTGGGCTTCTCTCTGGTGACGGTTCGTGGAATTAAATATATCACTTTTACTTTCTCAATAGTAAACACCATACTCAGAAAAAAACCCCGTATAAGACTGCGCTCTTTCCAGTACGTACGGGAAGTGAATGTTCATTATGTTTAAATATTCTGTCTACTACGGATGACCAGCTCCGTGAGGACGTGGCACCCTGCACGGGTTTGGCGACTGTCGCGATCCGGCCTGAAAAAAAGGTCGTGTGCAATAAGAAAATTTATTCACATAGTGCCTTGGTACCTTCTCTGAAAAGAGGTACATTGTCATGGAAATAAACGGAGTGCCAATTGATAATACCTACGCAGAAGCGTTTCCGACGTGGATAGCCCGGGTTGTCATCACCGCGGTGACCGAAGAATGGGCATATAATGCCGCCGTTGAGGCAACCGGTTTTGCCACATCGGCAATAGGCTGTCCCTGCGAGGCGGGCATAGAGAACATGCTCTCCCCAGAGGAGACACCGGACGGGAGACCCGGGGTGGCAATTCTCATCTGCGCATCAAAGAAGAAGATAAAGGAGCAGCTCATCGAAAGAATCGGTGAATGCATCATCACTGCCCCGACAACCGCGGTTTTTGATGGTCTCCCCGACGCTGAGGAAAAAGTTCCCGTTAAACTGCACTTCTTTGGCGACGGGTATGAGTACAAGAAGGAAGTCGGCGGACGGCAGGTCTGGGCAATACCGATCATGTCCGGCGAATACGTCGGCGAGGAAGAATTCGGGATCATCAAGGGTGTTGCCGGCGGAAATTTCTTCGTGATGGGAGAGAACCAGATGGCTGCCCTCATGGGGGCCCAGGCGGCAGTGGATGCTATCGGTTCGGTATGCGGCGTCATCACCAGTTTCCCCGGCGGAATCGTTTCCAGCGGTTCCAAGGTCGGTTCGAACAAGTACAAGTTCATACCCGCCAGTACGAATGAGAAATATTGTCCGACGCTCCGCGACAAGGTTCCGGACACCAAGGTCCCGGCCGGGGTCACCGCAATGTTCGAGATCGTCATTGACGGTCTTGATGAAGAGTGCGTGAAAGATGCCATGGCCCAGGGGATCCGGGCTGCCTGCATGGTGCCGGGAGTGAAATTCATCAGCGCCGGTAATTTCGGCGGGAACCTCGGCCCGTTCAAGTTCGATCTCCACACAATTCTCTAACCTTTTTCTCCTCCGGTCCGGCCCAAACGATCTGCTTAAATATCTTGTCACCGATTATTTTGTTAACGAGATTTTCGGCAACGAAATATCGGGGAGCACCGCAGCTCTCTCCGGGAGTCCGTATCCATGCCAGACAAGGAACCAGAACGATTCTCACTTTCGGGGAAAGATGCAGACACTCCGGAAGGGATCACCGGCGATCCGTACGTCATCCGGTACCCGGGCATCGTCGCAGTGGCAGATGAGCATGGCAGCGCCGTCGAACTGATCGAATTCTTTGATTGTCTTGGCGGGGCGATGTGGTCGAAGCACCACTACGCGCAGAGCCCGGTGGTCCGCTCGGTGCGGAACTGCGGTCCCACCATGCGGTACCTGCTGAATCCCGGGAAAGCCGACCTCGATCTCCAGGGATCGACATTTCCCGCAGGGATATGCGGTGCAGCGGTCGCTGACGACGAGATAGAAATTTCCTACGTCGGGATCGGCGGAGGGGGAGTGGGGGCGGCAAGCTGCCGTTCCTTTGCCGGGGGCGTCACCCGCTGCAGGGCCGATCCTGCCGGCGGCGGGAAAAGGGCAGGCTCAACAGTATGGCTGCCGAGACGCCAGCGTGTCCTCATCGGTGTCGATGATACCGATACACCGGACGAAGGGGCGACCTGGACCCTGACCCACAACATCGCGAGGGCAATTGAAGACGAAGCCTCGCGGTATCTCTCCCACACCATCGTCCAGCTCTTTCCGGTCCCCTACCGGACCAAGAACTGCGTGAGCATCGTCTGTGAGTTTGCATCAGCGGAACCGGCGCTCCTGGTTGACCGTTTCCAGCGGCTCCTCGAACGCTACACGCTCTCGGAAGATACGGGCATGGCGGTCTTCACCGGTTTTGATCCCTCGCCCCTCCTCCCCTTCGGCCGGAAGGTCAAGCGCGGCGAGGTGCGGCGCGATCTCATACCCCGGATCGGAGAAGGAACCCTCGACCTTATCATCGAAGGAAGAGGAATCATCGGTGCGGTTGCTGCCCTGCCGTTCTATACCCGCTTTGAGGAGGCGCTCTCGCTGTGGACTGGCTCGGGCTGAAAGCAAGGCTGCTTGCTATGGGAAATGCCCGGCTCACTGGTGAGGGGGCGGAGCCATATATTTCCGCATCCACGGCAGGTCCGGGAGCGGGCAGCGGGGGGTCCATCTTTTTTTCAACCGGGCGCGGCAGGGTCCGGCTTGCGCTCGGGGAGGAGAGTCCGGTGGAAGTAGAACACCGGGGAGGTGGAAGGGCGGTTCTTCGCAATGGCGGTCTCATCGTCGAGGGGGTGCTTGAGCCGGTCGCCCTCCACTGTCCCCGGCAGGCCTATATCACCGTGACCAGCGGCTGCATCTACCGGTGCCGCTACTGCGAAGTCCCGGAAGTGGCGGCGGGCAGGAAAACGGTTGAGCAGATCGAGGAGATGGTCGCCGCGATTGCGGATCGTATCGATGCCATCTCCCTCACGAGCGGCGTCCTGGCCAGCGTGGAGGAGGAAGAGGAGTACGTCACAGCTGTCGTCAGGCGACTTTCCCGCTTCGGAATACCCATCGGTGTCTCCATCTTTCCCCGGGAAGGAACCGCGGACCGCTTGTACAACCTCGGGGTCGCCGAAGTGAAGTTCAATGTCGAGGCGGCAACCGGCGATCTCTTCGCCTCCATGTGCCCCGGCCTCGATTGGGAGATGGTATGGCAGGAACTCCGGCGCTCGGTTGACCTGTTCGGGAGAGGCCACGTCTTCTCGAACCTGATCATCGGTCTTGGAGAGGATGACCGGGAGGTGGAGGAATGCATCGGGGCCCTCTGCGAAACCGGCGTGATCCCGGTGATTCGTCCCCTGAATCCTGCCGGAGAACTGAGTTCGTATGCCCGCCCGAACGCTGATCGCCTCCTCCGGATTTACGGGATCCATGCCCGCCTCCTCCGGAAAGCAGGGCTCGATCCGGGTATGTCCCTGACCATGTGTCCCGCATGCACCGGATGCGACCTGGTCCCCGGGAGGGATGGACCGCTATGAAAGGATACGGGGTGCTGGCACGGGCACTGCGGTCCTGCGCCGACCGGATCTACGCTGTTCCCGGCTACCCCGTCACCGATCTTGCTGCCGCCGCCGGAGCGGAACCTGTTGCCGGCGAGAAAGTCGCACTTGAGTATGCCCTGGGGGATTCGCTTTCGGGGAAGAGGGCGGCGGTCATCATGAAGAACGCAGGCCTGAATGCCTGTGCGGATCCACTGGTCCAGGCAACCTCCCAGGGCCTGCATGGCGGTGTCGTGGTTGTCGCCGGTGACGATCCGGCGGCAGAGGGATCGACCACCACCCAGGATTCACGATACTACGGGGAGATTGCCCGGATTCCGGTGCTTGAACCGGGCCCCGAAACCTGTGCGGAGAGTGTTGATGCGGCGCTATCAGCTTCGGAACGGTTTTCACGCGTGGCACTCCTGCGGGTTACTCCCGAACTCCTGTTTTCTCCCGGAGAGCCGGTGAACGTTACCCGCACCCGCGGATCCGGTACAACCGCCCCCGCCGTCCTCACCATGAGGGGCCGGGCCACCCGGGCCGATTCCCTCTTCAGGGAGATGTTCGCCTGGTCCCGCGACCACCCGCTGAACCGGTTCTCGGGCGGGGCTGCGGGGATCGGGGCTGCCGGGGGGCGGTCGCAGGTGGTCACGGTATACCCGCCACCGCCTCAGCTCGCTTCCTATGATGAGATCCATGAGATCGGGGAATCGTTTGCCCGGGACCACCGCCACGTTCGGCCCCCGGAAGAGCTCGCCGCTCCGGAGACGTTTGGGGAGCGGGGGTATTACCGGACATTCTGTCGCGGATGTCCGTTTCTTCCGGCACTGGGGATACTGCAGAGCCGCCGGGTATCAGTTGTGGCCGATGCGGGCTGCTCGATCCTGACGCTGAATCCGCCGTACCGGCTGGGAATCGCCAGTTACGGCCTGGGAACCGCGATCGGTGTTGCCGCCCGGAGCACAGGAGTCGCCCTGATCGGCGACTACGGGCTGATCCATTCCGGAATCCCGAGCCTCATCGATGTGTACGAGAAGAAGATCCCGTTGCTCTGCATCGTCCTCAACAACCGGTGCATGGGCATGACCGGCGGGCAGGAATCGCCCGATCCTGCCCGGTATATCTCCTGGGCAAAGCCGGTTACGGTCGGCGCTGAGGATCGTGAAGCGCTTCAGAGGCTGCTTGTGCCCCCGGAAGAACCAGTGACCGTGATCGTGGAGGGCACATGCCCGGAGGGGAGGAACCATGAAACCGTGGAATGTTGAGATCTGTGATGTAACACTGAGGGACGGGGAGCAGACCCCCGGCGTATCGTTCAGTTGCGAAGAGAAGCAGGAGATCGCCCAGAAACTGGATGCGATCGGGATCGAGGTGATCGAGGCCGGGTTTCCCACGGTATCGCCGTATGAAAAGGAGTGTGTCTCCTGCATCGCCCGGATGGGTCTTGACGCCAGCATCTGCTGCCTTGCCCGGGCCCGTCCCGGCGACGTGGAGGTTGCGATCGACTGTGATGTCGACATGGTCAGCATCTTTATCGCCACCTCGGATCTCCACATCCGCCACAAGTACCGGAAACCCCGCGAACAGGTACTTGCAGGGGCACTCGATATGATCGATCTTGCCCGGGACCACGGCCTGCGGGTCAGGTTTGCAGCCGAAGACGCTTCCCGGACCGATATCGGTTTCCTCAAAGACGTCTACCGGAGCGGAGAGGAGCGGGGGGCGGATCTCCTCAGTTTTGCCGATACGGTCGGCTGCCTCGTACCGACCGAGATGTTCGCCGTCATGAGCGAACTGGTGGCGTCGGTGGGCCGTCCCCTCTGCGTCCACTGCCACAATGACATGGGCTGCGCGACGGCAAACACCATCACCGGCGCAGAGGCCGGTGCCTTTCAGCTCCACACCACGGTCAATGGCATCGGCGAGCGGGCGGGCAACGCCGCCCTGGAGGAAGTCCTGGTCGCCCTCAGGATGAAAGGGGATGTCAACCGCTACGATCTCTCCCACCTGGGGGAACTCTCCGCCATAGTCGAGCGCTATTCGGGCATCACCCTCCAGAAGACCAAACCGGTGGTCGGGGCCCATGCCTTCTCGCATGAGAGCGGCATTCACATCGCTGCCATCCTCGAGGATCCCCGGACCTACGAATACTTCCTGCCCGAGATGGTCGGTGGGCAACGCCGGTTCATCCTCGGCAAGCATACCGGGAAGAAGGCACTGGAGCATGTGGTGGCGACACTCGGCTACCAGCTGAACGAGCAGCAGATTTGCACGGTGCTGGACGAGGTCAAGGAGCTCGGCGAGAGCAAGATCGGCATCACCCCTGACACCCTCACCGCCCTGATCCGGCATGTCCGGAAGGAGAAGTGAACCATGACCACCCTTTCCGAGCGAATCCTCGGTGCGCCGGCTGGAGAGTACGTGGATCGTCCGGTGGACCGGGCCTATGTGCATGACGGAACGGGGGTCCTCACGCTGGAGGCATGGCGGGCTCTTGAGAGCGGAGGGATTGCCTGTCCGGACCGGAACTACGTCCTTTTTGACCATATCATCCCCGCAAACACCAGTACCACCGCCGATCTCCAGAACGAACTCCGGAAGTTTGCCCGCGGTGCAGGGATGCACTTCTCGGACATCGGCGACGGCATCTGCCACCAGCTGATGGGCGAGGGTACGGCACTACCCGGTGAGATTATCGTGGGGGCAGATTCGCATACCTGCACGCTCGGGGCCTTCGGGGCCTTTGCCACCGGGGTGGGGGCCACGGACATGGCGGTTGTCTGGGCTTCCGGTTCCACCTGGTTTCGTGTGCCGGAGACCATCGGGATCTTCCTCTCCGGCCGCCTCTCCGGCCACACGGAAGCAAAGGACCTTGCCCTGACCTATGTCTCCCGCCTGGGGATGGATGGCGCCACGTACCGGGCGCTCGAGTTCATCGGTGACGGCACGGCCCATCTCTCCATGGACTCGCGTATGACACTCTGCAATCTCGCGGTGGAGACCGGGGCAAAGACGGGGTTGTGCTACGCGGACGAAGTCACCGTCGGGCATCTCGAAGCTTTTGGATCGACGGCATCCCCCCAGACCCCTCCCGCATGCACCTATGAACAGGAACTTCATTTCGATCTTGGGGATATCGTCCCGGTTATTGCTGTTCCGCCGCGGGTTGACGCCATCCTCCCGGTTCCGGACCTCTGCGGCCTGCCCCTGGACCAGGTCTTCGTGGGAACCTGCACGAACGGGCGATACGAGGACCTTTCCCGGTTCGCTTCGATCGTCCGGGGAAAGAAGGTAAGCGTGCGGACCATCGTGGCCCCCGCCTCCCGGAGCGTTCTCGGGGAGGCTGCCAGAACCGGGATACTCTCCGACATCCTTGCTGCCGGGTGCACGGTGATTCCGCCGGGCTGTGGTCCCTGCCTTGGCGCCCATATGGGGGTCATCGGGGAAGGCGAAGTCTGCCTCTCCACGGCTAACCGGAATTTCCGGAACCGGATGGGTGTCGGCGGTGAGATTTACCTCTCATCGGTCTCGACTGCTGCTGCAAGTGCCCTTGCCGGCGAGATCGCAATCCCGGGGGGTGACGAATGAAGGTCGAAGGCCGCGCCGTCTGCCTGGGGCCGGACATCGATACCGATCTCATCATTGCCGGCCGGTACCTCCGAACAAAGGACCGGAAGATCTGGGCGACCCATGTGTTCGAGGATCTCGACCCCTCCCTGGCAGGAAGACTCGGGGGTTCGGTGATCATTGCCGGGAAGAATTTCGGGTGCGGGTCTTCCCGTGAACAGGCGGCTGTCGCCCTCAAAGAGGCAGGCGTGGTCTGTATCATCGCTCCATCGTTTGCGCGGATATTTTTCAGGAACGCGATCAACCTCGGGCTCCCCCTCGCCCAGGCCGACCTCTCCTGCCGGGAGGGCGAACTGGTGGTCGTTGATCTCTCTGCGGGGATTGTCACTGCAGGGGAGTTCTCCCGGGAGATTCCCTCCCTTTCACCACGGATGCTCGAGATACTCGCTGCAGGAGGGCTTGTCCAGCACTGGAGGAAGCGCGAATGATTTTCCCCCGTCTCTGCAAAGAGGTGGGCTATGCCTCGACCCGGCCCTGCGGGGACCAGGTCTACTTTCTCTCGCGCTACCTGATCCATGAGACCGGACAGGGCCACGAGATCCTGGAAGTGATCCCCGGCCCGGACCTGCACGGCCTGATGAGAACTCCTGCCGGAACCCGGGTTCTTGCCGGGGCAGACGAAATATCATGGTACCCGGAGAAAGTGCAGCTCCAGAACCGCGCCCAGCTGGTCCGGCTGGCGCGTGAATCGGGGTCGCGCTGCACCATCTTCACCGGCCACGATGAACACACCACCTTTATCATCGATCCAGACCTTGCCGAGTTCCAGACCCTCTCGGTGTATGACGTGACACCGCCACGCCCGACCCTCTCGGCAACCCTCCGTGAGCTGGAAGAGGCGGGAATGTTTGGCGAGCTCGACGTGGTGTTCGAGCACACCCTGCGGGACATCTCCCAGATCGATGCCGATGTATATCCATGCCGGGCCTCGGGTTTTATCAGGACGCTCGATGCCGACCTCCTCCTCGGGGGGGAGCGGGTGGCCGGATGCCAGACTGCCCGGGAACTGCTGCAGGAATGCTACGGGGACGAGTTTCTCGTGACCGATATCTGCCCCCTGTCCATGGTCGCCGAAGAACCCTTCATCACCCGCTGCTGCCGGAAGGAGCGGGAAGGCATCGGGGTGTACGGGGGGAAATTCGGGGCGGTGGTGCACTGGGGGGCAACTCCCTGCGAGATATTTTCCGCGGTCCGGGACCTGCTTGCCGCCTGGAGGGAGCGACAGTGAGGATAGCCGTAGTCGAGGGAGACGGTATCGGGCACGAGGTGATACCCCCGACCCGCGATCTGCTCGCGATACTCCGCCCGGACTTTGAATTCTTCGAAGTCGAGGCAGGTTACGGGAAATGGCAGCGCACGGGGCAGGCCATCACCGACGATGATATTTCAGCGCTCAGGAATGCCGATGCCATCCTGTTCGGGGCCATCACCACCCCGCCGGCCCGCGATTACCGGAGCGTGATCCTGAGAATCCGGAAGGAGCTCGATCTGTATGCCAACGTGCGCCCGGTGAAAGGCACGGGGGTCGACCTCATCGTGGTGCGGGAGAACACCGAGGGGCTCTATTCGGGTGTGGAGAAGATCGAGCAGGATTCCGCCTGCACGGTCCGGTGCATCACCCGGAAGGGAAGTGAACGGATTTCACGGTATGCCTGTGGCCTCGCTGCCCGGCGTCGCACCCTGACCATCGGGCACAAGGCGAACATCCTCAAATCCGACGTGTTCTTCCGTGACATCTGCTTCGCTGAGGCTGAGAAGGCAGGAGTCCCGGTGCGGGAATGCTATATCGACGCCCTCTGCCTCGACATCCTCCTCCACCCTTCCCAGTACGACGTGATCGTCACCACAAACTTGTTCGGGGACATCCTTTCCGATGTGGCCGCGTACCTGGTTGGGGGTCTCGGACTCCTTCCCAGTGCCAATATCGGCGAAAACCACTCCCTCTTCGAACCGGTCCACGGCAGCGCTCCGGATATTGCCGGTCGGGATATCGCCAACCCGATCGCCGCGATGCGGAGCGGATCGATGCTCCTCGCTCACCTGGGGGATCACGGATCTGCGGCACTCGTGGATCAGGCCATCGAACAGACCGTCCTGAAAGGGATCATGACCCGCGACCTGGGAGGGACCGCCGGGACGCGTGTTTTCTCCCGGGGGGTCAGGGAAGAGCTGGAACGGCTTGCCCCGGGCCGGTAAAAAAGCTATGGTATGTTATGGGGAGGGCATTAGTTCCCTATTGCTGTGTTCTGGCATCGAACGAACGCGACTGATGACTTTTCGTGGCATTCCCATTCTGCGAAGATCCCGTGCGAATCGCTGCCGGTGAGGCAGGACCGGCGGCATTCCGGTACGAGGTCTCCGGGTAATCAGGGGAAAATCCCCGTATTACCGGAGAGGCATCTCCTTTTTGCTTCTTATAAAATGGTCGGATATCCGCGGTTCAACACGGGTCCCGGAAGGTTCAGGATCGGGACGCCCGGACGCCTCCCCGGGGTACGGTTCTGAAAGCAAGTGTTTATCTGGAGATGGTTTCCATCACCTCCAGAGGAGTTCCGGATGATCAGGGTGGGAGTACATGTATCTATTGCCGGGTCTATCGCGAAATCAGTCGAGCGGGCAGAGACTGCTGGCTGCGATACCTTCCAGATCTTCTCGCGGAACCCCCGGGGATGGGCATTCAGGGACCTCGACCCGGGAGAGGCAGCCCTGTTCCGCGAGAATGTCGAACGGAGCGGACTGTTTCCCGCCGTCGACCATATGCCGTACCTCCCCAACCTTGCGACCGGAAAAGCCGAGTTCTATGAAAAATCGATCACCACGCTTACCGCCGAGCTCGGGCGGTGCGGGACGCTCGCCATCCCGTTCCTGGTGACGCATCTCGGCCACCACCTGGGCGAGGGTATCGAGATCGGGAGGAAACGGGTCATTTCCGCCGTGAACCAGGCGCTTGCCGGGGTGGACAACGATGTCATCCTCCTCCTGGAGAACACCGCCGGGGAAAAGAACGGAGTCGGATCAACGTTCGAGGATATCGCGGCGGTGATTGAGGGAATCGAAGCCCGGGAGCGGGTAGGGGTATGTTTCGATACCTGCCATGCCTTCGGGGCCGGTTACGAGCTCAGGACGAGAGAGGGGATCGACCAAACGGTGAACAGGTTCACCGAGATCCTCGGTGAGGAGAGCTGCATGCTGATCCACCTGAATGATTCGAAAGGCGGGCTCGGCAGCGGCCTCGACCGTCACGAGCATATCGGCCTTGGGAACATCGGTGAAGAAGGGTTCCGGCTCATCCTTTCCCATCCGTTCTTCCGGTCCCGTCCGCTGATCTGCGAGACCCCGGTCGATGACCGAAGGGATGATGCGGAAAACATCCGCGTCGTCCGCAACCTTGCGGGTAAGTAGTGGTTGGCTCCATTCCCCCCATTCCCTCCGTTTCAGGTCAGAAGATACGCCATTTTTCAGATGTTCTTTTTTGGAGCATAAGAATCATGAAGGGGCGGGAACCTGCTGACCCCCCGAAATACCCGCTTCCCGTCACCCGCCAGTATACGATACGATCTACCCGAATTCCCGGATTCCTGAACATGAACCGGTACGGGAATCAGCAGACCCATGGCGCGAGTGCAGCATCCGCCCGCTGGACTGGTGACATTCAGGAAATGCACGGCGTCCCCGCCCGCGCCAGGACCGCAGGATGGACATACGTGCCCGGAGGCGGGATTACCATATCGCACTATGTGGTTTATAGACCAGAACCAGGGTCGATCCGGGCCTCTAAAAAATCCCTCAGAAAGAGGATGGATTATAATTTTGTGACCTTTTCAGCGGTTCGTTCCAACACCTGTTCCTCGAAGAACTCGGCACGGAAGGACCGATCGGTCACCGAACCCAGCGCCTCTTCAAGGGTCCTGGTGATGCGGATGCATTCCTCGCCCTTCACTCCCTCAACATGGACGGTGACATTCCCGTCCCGGTCAACCTGTATCTCAATCTGTTGCATTCCCATATGATCACCTCTCTCTTCTTCGTTCACCTGAGCTGTGCGAGCGGATGGTTCTCCATGACCAGCTTCCCGGTCCGGATATCCCGTGCAGAGGCACGGAGCTGCCGTGAGGCATCGATAGAGAACCACACCTCAAGACGCGGTTCGCCCCTGACCGCCGGAGGGTCAACCGGTATGAGCATCAGGCTTCGCTCGTTTATCCAGGTGGATCCGCCCGGTCCTCCAGGCTGGTCTTCCTCCCCGGCAACTTCAACAGTACCGGACTGACGCACCACCAGTTCCCGGAAGGATTGGCCGGGCGGTCCCCTGCCAGCTCCCTGTCGTTCGTACAGGGGGATCCCCATCCGTGCCTGTCCATCGTAGGTGGCCTGGATCCTGATCCGTGCAACCGGTCCCTGGCTGGGAACCGGTGTTCCCGCTTTCACCAGGGTTTTCAGGTCAAATGCCCCGGTCGGCGGGTTCCATACCCTGATGGCATACTCGTACTGGATCCGGTCGGTCCGGGATGTACCGCAGGAGGACACTGCGGCTCCCCGCACCAGCACATCGAGAGGCTGATCGATGATGACCCTCCCGGCAGCAAACCGGGCTTTCACCAGTTCCTGCAGGCACGGGATACTGCTGGTGCCGCCGGCCATGATCACGGCGGTGAGGGTTGCTTCCGTATACCCTCGGGAGAACGCGCTGTTCAGCGCCTGTTCGATAGTTGAACAGACCGCTGCAAAGAACCCGCGGGATTCGAGGATCTGTTCAAGATCCTTTCCTGTCATGCTGACCGTTTCTGATTCGGATACCCGGACCGGGGCGAAATCACTGCACGAGAGAGCTTCCTTTGCCTCCCTGCATGCGGGGAGCAGCCGCGCCCCCGTCAAGGGGTCATCGGGGTTCAGCCCGGCCCGCTGCATCACTTCATCGCAGAGCCAGCGGTCGATGACTCTGCCGCCGGTATCGGCAGATGCTGATCCCAGCACCCGGCTGCGGAAGCTGTCTTCGTCCCCACCGGCTGTGACGATGGAGACCTCGGTCCGGTCACCCCCGATATCGATGACCATGAAGGGTTCACCCTGCCGTATTCCGGGCAGGCATGCGGCCGCCGCCGCGGCGGGAGCATCGATGACCCGGACAGAGGAAAAACCGCTCTTCCCGGCTATTTCCGCGAGCCATCCTCCGGTGCTTTCGTCAGAGCCCGGCGGGACGACAAAGACCAGCTCAGCGGTCCGGGATCCCTGGCCCTCGCGGAGGGCAGACAGGACCGGTACGATGAAGTCGGATGCCGCTTCCGGGTAGCTGATCAGGCGCCCTTTTGCCGGAAACCGGACCGGGCTCCGGTTGCGGAGATACCAGCTCATCCACTTCACCGTCGCAGGATCTTCCCGGAGCCCCGCCTCTGCCACCTGTGACCCGATCAGGCACCCGCCGGAAGGCGTATATTGGATAAGAGAAGGAATGACGGGAAATGTCCGGCCTGGCTGGCCCGGAACCGGCACCTGGCACGAAAATCCGGGAACGGATACCGGGCAGGCGATCGGGTTCTCCCCTCCACTACGGGTAGCAATTTTCGTGGTATTATTCCCAAAATCCACAGCAATGAGCCGGGGGCCCGACAGTCTTTCGGTCTGCACGTGTCAGTCTCCTGCAAGCTCGATCTCATAACCTCCCGCCAGGGGCGGGTCTGGGCAGAGTGCGACTGCTTTCCGGAGACCTCCCGCGAGGAGGGCTTCGATCCACTGCCACGGCTGTAAAAGTGCGCTGTCTGCGTCCGCGGAATCTGCGAGGTAACCCCTGACACGGGCATAATCATCAGGCGTGCATTCTGCAGGAATCCTGGTCCACGGCAGGTCCCGGAAGATGCAGAGCCCCTGATCATGAGCCGAAAGGAGCTCCCTGTCGTCCCTGACCGAAAGCAGTCCGGTCACCCTGCCGGCCCTGGTCTCATGGAGCCGGATGAGATCACCATCAGGGATGGTCCAGAGTCCGAGCAATCCGCTGTCATCCCCGCTTGCGAGCAGCCCGCTCCCTGCGAACACAAGCCGGCTGATGCGATCCCGGTGCCCCTTCAGAACCGCCATCGTTCCTCCATCGGGGACACTCCAGAGTCGTATGGTATGGTCCCATGAACCGGTGGCAAGGATGGTTCCGTCAGGGGAGAATGCCGAGGCCGAGACCACCTGGCGGTGCCCTTTGAGGACGGCGCCGGAAGTGCCGGCTGTCACATCCCAGATCCGGGCCGTCCGGTCCTGCGAGGTGCTCGCAAGAAGGTTTCCCTGCGGGGAAAAAGATACAGATGTGACCGGGCTCGCATGCCCGCAGAGCAACACCGGAGGGTTATCGTGCTCCACAGGGTGAAGGTACACGACAGCATCCCACCCGCCTGCAGCGAGCCGGGCTGACGAGGGATCCGAAGCGAGCGCGGAGATCGATCCGGTATGGCCCCGGAAGCTTCGGATTGGCGTCCCGTCCAGAAGCCGGATGAGGAGCAGGGAACCGTCAGAGCCGGCAACGGCCGCGGCAGTCCCGCTGGAAAGCAGCACCAGAGCAGTGATGCCAGGTGTATAGGTTTCCACCATTCCCCGGTATTCCCGTGCAGGGAGATCCCAGAGATGGATGACACTGCCGGAGCCGGAGACTGCCAGCAGTCCGGACCCGGCAGCAGCACTGATGCTGGTGACGGTGGAACTATGGCCCTCCGTGCAGTGGAGGAGTGTCCCGTCATTTGAACGTCGCACTTCGAGAGTTCCGTTCCACCCGGAAGAGCAGACCGTTCCCGTCTCGGCAGCCGACAGATGGCGGATACCACCCGTCCTCCCGGTGAAAAAGATCGGTGTTCCCGGGCCCGGAACCGGGAGGACATGGACTATCCCGCTCCCGCACCCGGCAGCACACCAGCTGCCATCGGGAGACGCGCAGAGCGCGCTCACTCCCGATCGGTGAACCTGGTATGAACAGATCTCCCTGCCGTCCGGTACCGCATAGAACGTGACGGTTCCGTCCCCATTGCCTGCCGCCACCCATCCCCCGGATGCGGCAAACGCCGTAGCGATCATTTCCGGGCAGCCGGCAGTTCTCACGGGACGCCCGGAACCCGTATCCCGGAACATGAGCGGTCCCTGTGCCGAGCCGGTGACCAGGACCCCTTCAGGGACAAGGGAGAGGAAGAGGACCGGCCCCGGGTGATCCGGTTCGAGACGGCTTCCCTGCCGCTCCCTGTCAGACCAGGACCACACGGTACCGTCCTCATGCCCTGAGAAGATCACCCCTGACCCTGTGATGACGATGCCGGTGACCGCGGTTGAGTGATGACCCGAGAACTGCACCCTCCGGCCATCACTGAGACGGACCAGGATAACGCCTCCGTTACTTTTCCCGCAGACCACGCACCGGGAGTCTGGCGTAAAGGAGAGTCCGGTCACGGCAAAACCGCCGCTGTCATACTTCCCTGCCAGCCGCCCGCCCGGGAGCTCCACGACGCACAGCATTCCCCTGCTGCCCCCGAATCCTACCCACCGCCCGTCAGCGGACCAGGCTGCCGCCAGGATACTTCCTGCGCCGGTAAGATGGGTGCAGACAAGGTCCCCGCTCGGGATCTTCCTGATCTCTATCGTTCCATCATAGCAGCCTGCTGCGAGGAAACGGCCGGTGGGGTCGATAACGGCCCGGGAATACTGTGCTGCCCCTCCTGGGAGGATAGCACAGGTATCGTCTGCCGGTTCCGGATACCTGAACCCCTCAGGCACCGCAGCATACAGCCTCCTCCAGAATCCCGGGTCTCCATCCGGCGGCAGGTAGCCGGCATCCTTCAGGGCACAGGTGATGGTGTATGCTGCAGAGAGGGGTGCGGAAAAGAGCAGCTGCGAGCAGGTTTCGTAATCCCCCTGCGCAACCAGCCGCCGTGCAATGAGATCCCACGTCGCACCGGGCACCTCTCTGCCCGCTCTACCGGTGTTATCAGCACCACACGCCAGGAGTTCGGGCCTTCCCCAGGTGACGAGGGCACGGATGATCCGCACCCTCCTGCTCCATGGCGCTTCCCGGTAGGCCCGGGAAAGCAGCCCGTCTGCATCGTCACTGCTGCCGAATGCGCTGTACTGGCCGGAGAGGAGGTAAAAGAGTAACCTGCTCTGCGAATCGCGGGGTGTATACCCCTTCTCGCGGCACAGGTCGGCAAGCGGCCAGTTCTCCCGCGATATCACCACTGAACAGCAGACCTCCTGTCCTGTCGCAGGGAGGTCGGAAAGTGCCTCCCGTGCCAGGGACGCCGCTTCCCGGTCACCGGAATCCAGGGCATCACAGAGTTCAAATATGGCCGATGTGTCCCCTGCCGCTGCTTTTCGGGCGCAGCGGGACAGCGCCGAACGTCGCATGAACTTTCCGATGACCGGAGCCTGCAGCCCGATCTTCCTGCGTGAAATGTCCCGGTCGGGGCTCATGGCGGTCAGGTTTCCTTCACCAGGGGGTCGAGCCTGATGCCGGACCCGGATCTTGTTTCAGATCGCTCTGGAGCCGAGGCAACAACCGCCCTCCCTTCCTGGAGCCATCTCCGGAGTGAATCGACCACTTCCCGCTGCGATACCGAGAGGGGAACCTGTGCCCTGAGTGCCGAGAGGATGTCTTCGGTCGTGATTGCCCGCATATCCTGGTTGAACGCCAGGTACATGGCATCGATGACCGTCTGCTCGATCTCAGCCCCGACATATCCTTCCGAGGTCCGTGCGAGAAGATCGAGATCGAAGTTCTCGGGAATGCACTTTCGTTTCTTCAGGTGCACGGAGAAGATATCCTTCCGTTCCGATGCTCCGGGCAGGTCGAGGAAGAAGATCTCGTCAAACCGCCCCTTCCGGAGCAGTTCCGGGGGGAGAGCAGAGATGTCGTTTGCTGTCGCCACAACAAAGCAGGGGGCGGTCTTGTCCTGCATCCAGGTCAGAATACTGGCAAAAACGCGCTGGCCTGTTCCGGCATCACCCGATCCAAAGGAGAATCCTTTCTCCATCTCGTCTATCCACAGGATGCAGGGAGAGATGGTCTCGGCCAGCCTGAGGGCGCGCCGTGTCCGCTCCTCCGACTCTCCCACAAAACTCCCGAAGAGCGCCCCGACATCAAGCCTGAGCAGCGGGAGGCGCCAGAGACCGGCGATCATCTTTGCGGTCAGGCTCTTGCCGGTCCCCGGGATCCCGATCAGCGCGATCCCTTTCGGAGAGGGGAGGCCGTAATCCCGGGCTTCCCGGGTGAAAGCCCGTTCCCGGAGGCGAAGCCAGTCCTTGAGGACGACCAGCCCCCCGACGTTCTCCGGGGTCTCTGTGCCGCTGTAGAACTCGAGGGCTTCGCTCTGGGAAAGGATGCTCTTCTTCTCTGCCACCACCTCATCGATGTCACGGTCATCGATTCTCCCGTGCATGACGATAGCTTTTGAAAAGGACCGCCGGGCCTGGTTGAGGGACATCCCGAGCGCACCCTGGATCAGCTTCTCACGGCCGAGTGAGGTCAGCGTACACTCGACACCGCTGCTCCGGATCAGCTGGTCGAGCTCGAGCTCGAGCTCCCGCGCTGACGGAGGGGGAAGGTGCAGGATCACGCTCTCATCGCGGATCTCATCAGGGAGCTTGAAGGACGGGGTGATGATCACCATGGACCGGCGGGTGTACCGGAACTTCTGGGCATAGTTCCGAATCTTCCGCTTGACCGCCGGATTGTTCCAGAACTCGTGGAAGTCCTTCAGAACGATGACGGCCTGCTCATCGGTCTTCTGCATCTCATCGAGTCCTGCAAGGGGATCCCGGGCCGGAGCCGAAAACCCGGTCCCGACAACCGTGGTATAGCCGTCGACGATATCCCAGCTCACGCACTGCCGTGACGGGCTCCACCGTTCGCAGACCTCGCGGACCAACTGCAGGGCACGCTCTTCTTCGGGAGTGACCAGGGCGATCAGGGTGACCCGGGACCGGAGTGCGAGATCAACCTGGTCGCGGAGATCTTCAAAGCCATTCTGCGGCATGTTCAGGTCCACCTCCGCACCACGATCCGGATGGACCCATCCTCATCCTCCCTCCGCTCCACCAGTGAGAAGCCCTCTTTCTCGGTCTGCTCACAGATCATCCGCTCCGCATAGGTCCGCTGAACACGGGCGAGCGTTCCGGCCATGCGGTCCAGGATCTGACGGTCCTTTCTCCCCATACCCCACCAGTCAGCAACAAGGTTATAGCACCCGTCACCGTCCTTCACAAAGCCTATCCCGTTTCCATTCTTTGTGCTGATCGAGAGGTCGATTTCGCGGACCCCGTCCCTGCTCCTGATCGTTCCTCCTTCCGTGACCTCATACCCGAGTTCTTCGAGGGAAGCGGTGAGAACCTCCCTGTCTCTGAGCGTGGTCCTGACCCGTGAAAAATGCGACACTAGTATCCCCCTGTATTCATAAAACAAAGGGAATCATGGCGATCGGGAAAACCGGTTGCGGTGATGACCCCTTCGGGGCTGATGGTATATTCGACAGTTCCCGCTGCCTGACCTGGTTCATCCTCCCTCCCTATAAGCTGGCCAGAGAGGTTCACAACCTCCTGGTTTGCAGATGCCCGGAGCGGGTGGCTGCAGGGGAGGTCCGGGCGGTAAGGTCCGGCAATGAGCAGATCGGTGACCTGGAGGAGTGCGTTCCACGATGCCCGCTGCCGCAACCGGAGCTCCTGGTAGGGAAATCCGGTGAAAGTGACCACGTTGAGTCCCGTTTCCCTGACGAGATCTCCGACCTCAGCCAGTGCCGCCGCCTGGCAGAACGGCTCTCCCCCCGAGAAGGTGACCCCTTCGATGTCCGGCACGGCAGTGATCCGGTCCGCGAGGTCTCCTGTCCGGATCTTGTTCCGGGGCGCAAACGGCCAGAGATCAGGGTTAAAACAACCGCTGCATCTGAGGGGACACCCCTGTACCCAGATCACTGCCCTCTTTCCCGGACCATTGACTGTTGAACAGGCCAGGAATCCCGCACAATTGATCACGCTCACCCTAAACCTCTCCGGAGCACCTGAACGGAGCCGAATCCCGCTTCATTGCTGTACCGGACCTCGCAGCCCGACTCCGTTGCATGGAATACCAGAACAGTGGTTTTTCAGTTCCCGGTCATAAGTCCTTCCACAATTGTCCACTCTGATGGACAAAAGTATTACAAAAGTATTACTTATGGATTATTTGACCACCGGAAACGCAGGGGTCGCACGGGATAATCAAGGGAATTTCACCCATTTTGAGGCCGTCATTTCAGATTCACCGGTTTGATCATGGCCCTTTTCTGTATTCTATAAGAATGATAATTGAATTCCTGGAAGGGCCGGGCACCTCAGGATGAACGTAGCCTGTCCGCTCCCCCGGCTCCTATTATAACCGAAGGGAGCACATAGGATCAGGTGTGAAGGCGAAGTTTGACGGGACCTGGGTGCGGCTCGGGAATGAAGGGCGGGCACTCTACGACCAGAGCGGCTACGGGAGACCGGAAGACGACGGCCTCAGGCTCTCACCGGAAGAAGCCTCCTACCTTCTCCACCGGGGGCGGATCGAAATCGAAGGGTACAGCTTCGACGCCCTCATTGCATACTTCGCCCGGAGGGCGGATTTTCTCCGGACCTTTCTCGTCTATCGCGACCTGCGGGAGCGTGGGTATGCGGTCCAGAGCGGACCCCATGATTTCAGGGTATTCAGGCGGGGACAGCGGCCGGGGACCGGCCAGTCCCAGTACATGGTCCGGGTGCTGTCCGAGCGGGATCTCATCGATTTCGAAGCCCTTATCCACGAGGCACTGGCCTCTTCCCGGATGCGCAAACAGCACATCCTTGCGGTTGTCGACGATGAGAATGAGCTGACCTACTACGAGATCAAGGTGGAGAACCTTCAGAAGGCCGGGGAGGGAGCCGGCATGAGCCCGCTGGAAGGCATACTGGTCGGCAGATCAGCGCTCGTCCGTTCTGCGCCGTCAGGAGACCGGGCGATTGCCGGATACGGTATGCACCTCGACGCCGAACGTATGATCCTTGCTCCCCTGGAGATCATCCACCTCATGGCAACCGGTACCCTGGTACTCAGGGACGGGGAGAAAACCGTAGATTCGGATCATTATTTTGCGCTGGCTGCGGCCGCAGACCGGGAGCTCGGCGAGAAGGCCGCAGTGTATACGGATTTGCGCAACCGGGGGTATATACCCAAGACCGGGTACAAGTTCGGGCATCATTTCCGGGTATATTCCGGACAGAAAGTCCATTCCGAGATGCTGGTGCATGCCGTTGCACGGGGTATCCGGCTCCCGATGAGCAGCATCTCACGCTCGGTCCGGCTCGCCCACAGTGTGAAAAAGAAGATGTTGTTTGGCCATCAACATACTACGGGAATCCAATACGTCGAATTTGCACGCATAAAACTGTGAGAGAGGAAGCATGGTGGAGATAAACCCCTGGGCGAGCCAGCAGTCCCTCGACATTGACCGGCTCTTTTCCGAATTCGGGATCGAACCCATCGAAAACGTTGTCGACATCCTCCCGGAGGTGCCCCCGTTCATGAAGAGGGGCATCGTCATCGGGCACCGGGACTATGCGCAGATCGCCGGATGTATCCGTGACCGGAAACCCTTCCACATCCTCACGGGGTTCATGCCCTCAGGCCACCCGCACCTGGGACACCTGATGGTGATGAAGGAGGTTGTCTGGCATGTCCGGCAGGGTGGCACGGGCTATATCACGATCGCCGACCGAGAGGCGCATGCCGTCCGCGATACCAGCTGGGAGAAATGCAGGGAGTACGGCAGGGAGTACCTCGCCTGCCTCTATGCCCTCGGATTTGAGGGGAAGACCTATTTCCAGAGCAGGAACGATCGCCTCAAGAACCTGGCCTTCGAATGTGCAACCAGGGTGAATTACTCCGAGCTCCAGGCAATCTACGGATTTTCATCAGAAACTTCCCTCGGGCACATGATGTCGGTCATCACCCAGGTTGCCGATATCCTCTATCCGCAGATTGATAGTTTCCCTGCGCCGACCGTGGTCCCGGTCGGCATCGATCAGGACCCTCACATCCGCCTCACCCGTGGAGTGGCCCACAAGCTCAGGATGTTTACCGTCGAGGACCGGGAGGATTATATCAGCGTGCGGTCAAAGAACGCCCCCTCCGGGGCCCTTGACGCGGTGCATGCCCTATACCCGGGTTCGAAGAAATACGAGGGGCACGTGGACATCCCGGGTTCGGACTGTGCCGACGTGAGTGCTGCAGCACGGGAGATTGAACTCTCGTTCGGGGGGTTCGGGTTCTTTCCCCCGTCATCGACGTACCACGTGTTCATTCCGGGGCTGCAGGGGGGGAAGATGTCGAGCAGCATTCCCGAGAGCACCATCAGCTTCACAGAACCGGATGAGGTGGTGAGGAAGAAGGTGATGGCGGCACTCACCGGAGGCCGGGCAACCCTTGCCGAGCAGCGCGAACAGGGCGGGGAGCCGGAGAAATGTCCCCTCTTCCTGCTCAATCTCTTTCACATGGTGGATGATGACCGGGAGCTCGACGAACTGCGCACTGCGTGCATTTCGGGACGACTGATGTGCGGCCAGTGTAAAAAAGAGACCGCGGAACGGGTCCTCTCATTTGTCCGGGAAATGAGGGAGAAGATGGCTGCGGTCGAGCATCTGATCGAGGTGTGATGTATGGATCTGACGCAGAACGAAAAGAAGCTCCTGATGGCTCTCGCCCCGCTCGGGAGTTCCGATCCCCCGCTTCTTGCGGAACTCCTGGGAGTTCCTGAAGAAGCGGCAATCCAGTATGCCTTCCTGCTCCAGGACCGTGGTCTCGCAATCGTGGAGCGGGAGGTCGTGAAACACTATGCGCTCACCGAGGAAGGACGGCGTTATGCCGAACATGGACTTCCCGAGCGCCAGCTCCTCGCGAGTTTTTCGGGATCAATCCCCATGGCCGAACTGACGCGGCACCCGCTTGCAAAGATCGGGATCGGCCAGATGCGGAGAAAGGGCTGGATCACCATCCGGGACGGGGTGGTGGAGAAAACGGGGACGGCGGAGGAAGGTGATGATGAAGCCGCACTGCGGGATCCTTCTGAGGGGAAGAAGGGCGTCACCGACCTCCTGAAACGCGGACTCCTCCAGGAGACCGAAGAGGTATCCTACCGGATCAAACTCACCGCGGAAGGAACCTCCCTCGCGGACCAGGGAATCGAGATCCGGGAGGAGACGGGAACCCTCTCCCGGGACCAGATCACATCGGGGGGATGGAAGGACCTCAGGCTCCGCCGTTATACCGTTGAAAAGCTCCCCCGCCGGGTCTATCCCGGCAAGATCCATCCCTACCAGCGGCTGATCGAGGAGATGCGTCAGATCCTCCTCCAGATGGGATTTACGGAAATTTATGGCGGCATCGTCCAGAGTGCCTTCTGGAACTTCGATGCCCTGTTCCAGCCCCAGGACCACCCTGCCCGGGAGATGCAGGACACGTTCTACCTCGGAGAAAAGGTCTGCCTTCCCCCCGGTTTCGAAAAGGTCCGGGACATGCACCTGCATGGCGGGACAACCTCGTCGACCGGCTGGGGCGGGGCGTGGAGCGAGGAGAAAGCATCCCAGTGTGTTCTCCGCACCCACTCCACGAGTCTGACCATCCGCCACCTGGCCGATCATCCCGATCCCCCGGTCAAGGCCTTCTCCATCAGCAGGGTTTATCGCCGGGAAGCGATCGATCCCACCCACCTGCCCGAATTCGAGCAGCTGGAAGGGATCGTGATGGACGAGGGCGTCGCCTTCAGACACCTCCTCGGTTTCCTGAAGGAGTTCTATACCCGGATGGGATTTGCCGGCGTCCGGTTCCGCCCGGGATACTTCCCGTACACCGAGCCGAGCGTGGAGCCGGAAGTCTATGTGCCCGCGCTCGGGTGGGTCGAGATGGGGGGAGCCGGTATCTTCAGGGAAGAGGTAACAGCCCCGCTGGGGCTGGAGCACCCGGTTCTCGCCTGGGGACTGGGGGTAAGCCGCATCGCGATGCTCCGCCTCGGCCTCACCGACCTCCGCCTCCTCTACCGGAGCGATATCGGGTGGGTCAGGGATACTCCGTCAATCCTCTCCGACCAGATCCCCGGAGGCGACTGACCGTGGCGGTCATCACCCTTCCCTACCGCTACCTCGAACGCCTGACCGGAGTGGATCGGGAGACGATCATCTCCCGGCTCCCCATGCTCGGTTCGGATATCGAACGGATCGAGGATGACCATGTTGATGTTGAGTTCTTCCCGAACCGGCCCGACCTCTTCTCGGTCGAAGGGGTTGCCCGGGCACTCCGTGGCTTCCTCGGCAAGGAGACCGGCCTGCCGGAATACCGCGTGAATCCCTCGGGGATGAAGTTCACCGTCGATCCGGGGCTTGCTGCCATCCGGCCGGTCCTCGGCTCTGCGGTGATCAGGGGAATTTCCTTCGACGAAGAGGCCATCCTCTCGATCATGGGCCTGCAGGAAGCGCTCCACTGGGCCGTTGGACGGGGGAGAAGCAAGGTTGCCATCGGGATCCACGATCTTGATACCGTGACTCCGCCGTTCCACTACCTCGCTTCTGAACGGACCCGTACATTTGTACCCCTCGATTACGAAGAGGAGCTCACCATGGAGGAGATCCTGGCAAAGCATCCGAAGGGGCGGATGTATTCCTCCATCGTGAACGACTTTCCCCGGTTCCCGCTGATCGTGGATGATCTGGACCGGGTTCTCTCGTTCCCCCCCATCATCAACGGCGAGCTGACCAGGGTGACAACAGAGACGAGGAACATTCTGCTCGATTGTACCGGCACCGATGAGCGGGCGGTCCGGACCGCGGTAACGATCATCTGCACGGCGATGGCCGAAGCGGGTGCATCCATCGAAAGCATCGAGATCGAAGGGGTGCGCTGGCCGGATCTCTCACCGGCCGTCCGGTACGTCCAAACCGGCGACTGCAACCGGCTGCTCGGGACCACGCTTTCTCCCGACGAGATGGCGGAGCTTCTCCGGAGGATGCGGTACGGTGCAGCCGGTGCAAAGGAGGGGATGGTCCGTGTTGAAGTCCCATGCTATCGCGCGGACATCATGCACGACTGGGACCTGTTCGAGGATGTGGCCATCGCGTTCGGGTACGATCGGTTTCCCACCGGTATCTCTCCGACTTTCGCCATCGGGAAACCTCACCCGGTCAACCAGATCGGCTCCCTGGTGCGGCAGGTCATCACCGGTTTTGGTTTCATCGAGGTCATCCCGTTCACGCTCTCGAATGAGGCGGTCATGTTCACCGCGATGCAGCGGCCGGTTCGCGACGATCTCCTCAGGGTGCTTCACCCTATTACCGAGGACCACACCCTGCTCCGGACCGATCTCCTCCCGCTCCTGCTGGAGATCTGCCAGCTGAACCGGCACCGGGAGCTTCCGCAGCGGATCTTCTGCGTGGGAGATGTGGTCCGGGGCGTGGAAACCTTCCAGAAGGCGGCCTTCGTGAGCATCCATCCGGCAGCAGATTTTACCGAGGCATATGCCCATGCCGATGCGATCTGCCGTGAACTGGCGCTCCCCTTCACAGTCAGGGAATCGGACGATCCGGCGTTCATCGGAGGGAGGCGGGGAGATATCCTGGTGAATGGAAAAGATGCGGGGGTGTTCGGGGAGATCCACCCCGCCGTTCTCAATGCCTTTGAGCTCGAGCACTCCGTTGCAGCATTCGAGCTCGATCTCAGAGCCGTACCGGGATACCCCGGCTCGCCAGGTACTCCTTGACCTGCCGTACCGTGTACTGGCCGTAGTGGAAGACGCTTGCCGCAAGGCAGGCATCGGCCTTTCCATAGACGAAACCGTCATAGAAGTGTTCGAGGGTTCCGACACCGCCGCTGGCAACAACCGGTATTCCGACAGCCTCCGAGATAGCCCGGGTGATAGGGATGTCGAAACCCATCTTGGTCCCGTCAGTCTCCATGCTGGTGAGCAGGATCTCGCCGGCACCCCGCTCTTCTGCATCCAGGGCCCATTTCACGGCATCGATGCCTGTCGGCTTGCTTCCGCCGTAAATGACCACTTCGTACCAACAGGTGGATCCGTCGGGAAGGGAAACCGGGGTTGCATCCGGGTTCTTGCTGTAGTTCTTCCTCACATCCTCGGCAAGCACGATGCACTGGGTGCCGAAACGGGCCGCTCCTTTGCTGATGATTGCGGGGTCGAGAACGGCACTGGTATTGATGCTCACCTTGTCTGCCCCCGCCCGGAGGATCTGCTGGATGTCGTCATCCGTGCGGATCCCTCCCCCGACAGTGAGCGGAAGGAAGAGCTGGTCTGCGGCCCTCCCGATAACCTCAAGCATCGTCCCCCTGTTCTCCTTTGATGCGGTGATGTCAAGGAAGACAACCTCGTCCGCACCCTGTTCATTATACCGCTGGGCAAGCTCCACCGGGTCCCCGGCGTCGCGGAGATCGATGAAGTGCGTTCCCTTGACCACACGACCATCCTTGAGGTCGAGGCAGGGGATGATCCTTCGTGTCAGCGCCATAGCTAACCATCGGTTCCGGAACCCTATCATTCTTTCCAGCCGGAGGCCCTGAAGGGAAATCCGGGGGGTTTTATCTGATGCCAGGGGGAAGTACTATGCCTGATGATACGACCGGGAGGGGCATCGGTCCTGCTGATCCGGGATGATGGTCCACCGGAGACTGGTGCATGATGGATACGGGAATGCAGAAGATTGACTGGGCACGCCAGTATATGCCGGTACTGGGTGCCATCAGGGAGAGCTTTGAGAAGGACCGTCCCCTCACGGGCTTCCGGATCGGTATGGCCCTGCATGTCGAGGCAAAGACCGCAAACCTGGCGGCGACCCTGGCGGCAGGGGGGGCAGAGGTTGCCATAACCGGCTGTAACCCGCTCTCGACCCAGGACGATGTCGCGCTGGCGCTGAACCGGGTCGAGGGCGTGACCTGCTATGCGAAGCGGGGAGCGGGGGTGGATGACTACTATGCCGCTATCGATGCGGTGCTCGATTCCCGCCCCCAGGTTGTCATCGATGACGGGATGGACCTGATCTTCCGCCTCCATACCAGGAGGACGGAGCTCATCGATTCGGTCATCGGTGGCTGCGAGGAGACGACCACCGGTGTCCACCGTCTGCGCGCGATGGCACGGGATAACCAGCTCCGCTTTCCGGTCATTGCCGTTAATGATACTCCCATGAAGCGGTTCTTCGACAATGTCCATGGAACCGGCGAGAGCGCCCTGACCGCGATCATGGTGACCACCAATGTCCTGATGGCCGGGAAATGCGTGGTGGTTGCAGGGTACGGCTTCTGCGGGCGGGGGCTTGCCCGCAAGCTGCACGGACTCGGGGCACGGGTGGTGGTCACCGAGGTGGATGCACGCCGGGCACTCGAAGCCTACATGGACGGATACCGGGTCATGACCATGGACGAGGCTGCAGCCTGCGGCGAGATCTTCATCACCACTACCGGCAATACCGGGGTGATCTCCGCCCGGCACTTCGGCAGGATGCGGAACGGGGCGATCCTGTCGAATGCCGGGCACTTCAATGTGGAGATCGATGTCCGCTGGCTCGAAGAGAACGCGGATCACATCATCAGGAGGGACGGCATCGACTCCTACCAGATCTCCGGAAAGACCATCCATGTGCTTGCAGAAGGGCGGCTGGTGAACCTTGCCATCCCGAAGGGAATGGGCCATCCCGTTGAAGTCATGGACCTGAGCTTCGCCCTCCAGGCGCTCTGTGCCCGCTACATCAGCGCCCATGGGCGTGAGATGGAACCGGGTGTCCATGCAGTGCCCGAGTTCATCGACGAAGAGGTTGCACGTACCAAGCTTGCGGCGCTCGATATCAGCATAGATACGCTCACCCCTGAGCAGGACGCCTACCTGCGCAGCTGGACCGAGGGAACCTGACCGGGGTTGCCGGAGCAACGTATTTTCAATCGGGATCCGATGTGGTCCCGGTTCTTCTCTCCCGCAGAGGCCGGCGGCGTCGCTTCAGGACTCCGATGATACTCGGACGGTCACTTTCCATCCGATCAGGCCGCCGCGCCGGTCAGGACCGGCCCGGAACAAGGCGCTGGCGGTCGCAGAAGAGGTATTCCTGCGCATACCCTGCATAATCCCCGAATATGGCCCGCCCCTCCGCGGCAATCCGCTGGTAGGCGGACGGTATCGGGAGACCGTAGCACCCGTGCATGATGCGGGAGATCCAGACATCGACCGGGAAGACCTCATAGCGGGCGAAGGCAAACAGGAGCACGCAGTCAGCAACCTTCGGCCCGACTCCCCTGAACGCCATGAGTTCGGTCCGGGCCTCCCCGCAGGAGAGTGCCGCTATCCTGCCGGCCCACGCCGGATCATCTGTAATCCTCCGTGCAGTCTCGCACAGGTATTCTGACCGGTATCCCAGACGGCAGTCCCTGATGTCGCAGAGCTCCGATGAGGCGATCGCTTCAGCCGAAGGAAACCGGTAGCAGGTCCCGTATTCTGTATCAAACGGTTCGCCAAACGATTCACAGAGGAGTTGTATTTTCTTTATGATCCCGGGAATATTGGCATATGTTGCGCAGATATACGAGGCAAGACACTCCCACGGATCCTGGCGGACGATACGAAGGCCCCGGCAGTGTCCGATAGCACCGTGGATGACAGGGTCGCGGTCGATCGACTGGAGAATCCGGTCCAGATCGAGGTCAAGCTGGAAGTAGGAACGGATGGTTTCCTCATTCCCGGATTCGTACATCAGGATGTCGCCTTCCTGCCGGACACGGATAAGGTCATTCCCAACGATACCCTGCCACCACGCTCCCTGCCGCTCCCACCGGAACACCTGGCCGCAGCTGAGCGTATGATCGAGGGAGAACGGCCGGCGGGACAGATCAATCCGGTTCATGTATGCAGAGTACGGTGGGGGGTGTGGGCTAGAAATAGGTCTCCCTGGTGGCACACGGGACAAGGTTCGGGCGCAGTCAGGAACGGGAGGTTTTCGCGGCATACCTGCCATCTCCGACGGCAATCCCGCGGGGGCCTCTCCTTTTCTTTCATCCCGCACACGCATGATTTTAATGTTTGGCTCGCGATTCTTTCGTATGGAACTGATTGAGAGCCTCAAGACATTTCTCGAGAATGGTGAGGACTGGGAGCGAAAAATTACGTCCGTCCGGGGGGTTACCATTCTCAAGCTCCCGCAGACGAAGACACGACCGGCATCACTCGCCGTCGAGATCAATCCGCTCACCGAGAAGGGGACGCCCATGAAGAAGAAGGGGGTCATGATCATGGGATCGGGCGAACTCGATGCCTTCCGGGAGATCTTCAACAGCGAGAAGATGGATGTCCTGATCACCTCCATTGAGGCCATCAGCCCCTCCCGGAAAGCGGCAAAGGGCGAGAAGGAAGATATCCTCCAGGTCTGAAAACCCGCCCCATCCTTTTGCAGCGATGCTTTTCCCGGCAGGATAGGCATATATGCCCGTACAGGTAAAAATGAGAATAACCAGGGTCAGGACCAGGAGAGGGGTTGTATGGGGTCGCCAGTCTTCCGGATGATGCCGCTGTCGGTTTGTGTGTCAGTGATCGTCGTATGCCTCATCCTTTCCGCAGGATGCAGCTCGCCGCCCGCTGACACGGGGGGGAAGCCGCAGCCCCCCGGAATCCTGGTCCAGTACCAGCGGACAGGCGGCATCGCAGGGTTCAATGACCAGATGGTGGTATTCGAAAACGGCCAGGTGGTCTATTCGCGGAATACCGGTTCGGGGACATTCACGCTCACGGAAGATTCGCTCGGGGAGCTTGAGGAGCTGCTCGAGGCTGCCGACTTTCCTTCCCTAGCCCCCGATTACCCCGCAGAGAACCCCGGAGCAGACTATTTCTTCTATGTGATCACGTATGACGGAACGACGGTAACGGCAGAGACCGGAGGAGAACCGCCGGAACTCATCCCGGTGATCATGCGGCTTGATACACTGCTCGCCGAACATTCCTAGTCCGGGGACATCCTGCCTCGGGGCAGTCCACCCGCCCACTCACCCATCGCACATCGTAGCGTGCACCACATTCCGGGCAGCAGGGAATACACCGGAACTGCGGATGTCCTTTCGCAACGCGGAGAAGGATACGTGGAAAACCCGGGTTCTATCCACAATCGCGGCAGCGGGGAATTCATCGGGGGTGACGACCTGTTCCGGCTCGGGTACCGTTCATAAAGACCGGAGGCGAGGAGTCCGATTTCAACCTGTCGGGAAAAAGAGAATTATTCCTGGTAGAGACAGGACTGGACATCGTGCCCGAGGCGGCCGACGGCATCGGAACGGCACCGCTGGCAGTGCCGCATCTGTTTGACATACTGTGAGCATTCGTCCTGCATCTTCCGCTTCATCTCCGGTGTCGGAGGGGTGATATCGGCGAATTTGTACTGGGCTATCAGGGGGATCAGGTTGAAGTTGTATACGCCCATTTCACCGACCTTTTTGGCGATCGCCGGGATGTGGTCTTCGTTGACTCCCGGGATATACACGGTGTTGATCTTGACGATCATGTTCCGTTCGACGGCCATTTCGATCCCCTTGAGCTGGTTTTCAAGCAGAATCCTGGCTCCCTCGACGCCGGTATATTTTTTCCCCTTGTAGATGACATACTCGTAAATTTTTGCCCCGATCTCGGGATCGATGGCATTCAGGGTTACCGTGATGTTTCCGACGTCATACTTCTTCAGGAGGTCGATCTTCTCCGGGAGGAGGAGACCATTGGTGCTGATGCATTTGATAACATTCGGGAACTCTTCCTGGAGCCTCCGCAGGGTCTCAAACGTCCCCTCATTTGCCAGGGGCTCTCCCGGGCCGGCAATCCCGATGACCTTGATATAGGGGAACTTCTCCATCGCATTCCGGATAAGATCCACGGCTTCATCGGGCGAGAGCACCTTCGAGGCGACACCCGGCCTGCTCTCGTTCACGCAGTCAAAGTCCCTGATGCAGTAATTGCACTGGATATTGCAGGCGGGTGCGACCGGGACATGGGCCCTTCCGAATGCATGGCAGGCCCGTTCAGAGAAACAGGGATGCTCCCTGATTCTCCTGAGTTGTTCGGGGTCCCACCTGACCTTCTTTCCGCCGACATCTGCTTCCCGGTACCCTTCATCGGTCATGGTGCCAATCACATCCAGTCGATGCTAGAAAGGTTCGGGCTTCCGATATAAATAATAATTCAATCAGGATAATTCGCCAAAATCGGGGTGATATTTTCAGATTACGGTGAAACAATACCTGCCCCGGGCCCCGGAAAGAGCAATCCATATCCGTCCTTTCAACCATCTAGTACTATGAACCCGAAGAAGAGCATGACGGTGTCATGGATTCCCGTCGTGATAGCACTGTGCTGTGCGCTTGTCGCGTTTTCGGGCTGCACTTCGCCGCAGCAGTCGCCGCAGCAGGCGGTCGCCCGGACCAACGATACGGTCACGGTGTTCTATACCGTGTCATTTGCCGATGGTCAGGTATTCGAGTCAAACAGGAACGGGACCCCCCTCGAATTCACCATCGGGGCGGGACAGATGATACCAGGCTTTGATGAAGCCGTGGCAGGGATGAGCCCGGGCCAGACCAAGACGGTGACCGTGATCCCCGAGAAGGCATATGGCCCGTATCGGGAGGAACTGCTCTATACGGCGAATACGGATGAGGTGAGGGCCCGGAACGAGGAGCTGATCGCCAACCGGAATCTGGGAAACATCACCTTCCCGGGCATGGAGCCGGTCTACACCTGGAAGCGGCCTGATGGCAGCATAGGCTATCTCAGGTTCTCGAACATCACCGAGCAGACAACTACCGTCGATGAAAACCATCCTCTCGCCGGGAAAGACCTCGTCTTCGAGATCACCCTGGTGGAGATCGTCGGACACGGATGACCTGGAGAGCGCATCCCAACCAGATGCCCGCTTTGCCCGAAGAATCGCTGAATTATCGAGATGTCCGGACAGGGGGATCTTACCCCCTGATCGAAATCAACGTACCAGGCTGGAAAACAAGGTTCAACGGTGTCAAATTGCCCGGTTAAAAAATTACTCCGGATAGGGGAAATTTTCCTGATTTAACGATTTTCATGAGAAAAAGAGATCGCAGATCGGCCATGCTGTCCGATGCGATCCGATACCTTTTTTATCAGGATGTAGTATTTTCAAAATGGTGTACCGAACAACCGCCCCGTCATTGCTATGCCTGGAGTACTGCCAATATTGATGCCACCTTGATTGTTTAGTGCTTTTTCAGGCAGGCTTCGCCCGCGGAATCGGTGCACCAAAAAATGGATTTTATCTTCTTATATATAAATTAATTGGTTGAAATCGGTTTTTTTCGGGATATTTTCGAACGCGTCAGCCGCTCCGGACTTCTTTGAGTGATCTGACGCCACAGGAAACATAATTTTTTTAAAGGCAAATTCAGGCTTATTTTTTCAATATAGGCGTATATATCCGGGATCATAAAAACCTCTGATTCCTTTCCGTTCTGCACACCAGAACCCGGTTCCGGTCCGGATTGGAGGATGAACGCATAAAACGGCATCAAAAATTTCAGAAAAATCGGGGGGTGCCGCACCCGGATGCAATCAGGGCACAGGGGAGTGAACAGCTCTGTGATACCCTGCCACGTCCCCAATCTCCTACCTGACAGGCATCCCGGTCGATCCCGGGAACCCAAAAAAACCAGACCCTCCGGGAGCGTGATGGGAGCTCCTGGAAACTGCCATGGGCTCGAGGAGATTCGAACTCCTGACCTCCGCCGTGTAAGGGCGACGTCATAACCAGCTAGACCACGAGCCCGGAATGACTATACGAATTCGACGGGGGGGATATTAAGATTGTTGACTTCGCCCCGCACGAACGGAAGAGCGCTCATTTTCGTCGGAATTCCCCTGCAATCTCCGCCCGCTGGTATCGTCTCTCCCGGATCTTCAGCGACCATCTCTCTTCGGAAACCGAGATCGGGATAAGCGGTGAGAAGAGCCGGATCACCTCGTCCCTGGTGAAATAGTGTGTCATGATCCCATCTCCTCGCAGTCGCGTGGACGGGCCGACCACAGTCCCCCTGCCTGCCCGGAAGTCCGCGGAAGAAAACCCCCTGAAAAAGAGCCTGCCGCCCGATCGGAGGACCCTCGATGATTCGGCGGCGATGGTGCCCCGTGCCGGTTCAACTGCATGCCCGGCGACATGGATGAGGAAAACCGCATCAAAGGTCTGATCCCTGAACGGGAGTGCTGCCGCGTCAGCCAGGACATATGCAACATCCCCGGCCAGGGGATTCTCTCTGCAGAGTTCGAGCGAGGACCGGGAGAAATCCAGGGCATAGACCTCCCAGCCCCGTGAGGCCATTGCAGCGAGTGTCTTTCCATCCCCGCACCCCATCTCGAGGATCCGTGACCCCCGGGAAAGGAGAGGGAGGTCCCGTGGCGCCCTGCCGTATTTTCTCCCCCGGATCCGGAAGTCCCGTTCCCACGCTGCCTGCGCAGCTTCGGAATCATGCCCGTTCATCAGCGGGAAAAAAGAATGATGGTGTATCAGACAAAGCCGAAGGACTTCAGGACGACATCGGGGTTGACCATCCCGGTATGGTAGACGACTCCTTCAGAGACCTCGTTGATGATCACTTCTGCAGGTGAGAAAAGCGAGGTGTCGATCTTGTAGAAGTCGTATCCGGCTTCCTTGAAGATATCGTTGAACGGTTTTCCGTATCCTTTGGACTTGGTGCTCGGGATCTTCTCCAGGTAGTCCCTGATCTCGGGTGCCTTCATGGTCAGCATGATCCTGCCGTGATAAATGGTGGCGTCGTTGGTGACGCCCATGGCAAGCTTCGGTCCCCGGACCGGGGGGAGAGGTGCCGTGCCGAATCCGGAGATCACCTTCCGGGTATCGAAGTGGAGTTCGTTCAGCTTGTAGATGGCAGTCTCGACACATCGTCCCGCCACCTGGATGGAACCGACGATAGATGAGGTGGGGGCCACCACAGCACAGACATTGGCGACATCGACCTGACAGTCCTCGGCGATCTTTTCCATGACCTCCCCGTTCGGGAGGTGGTCGCTTTCAAGCGCAATGACAGCGGAATCGAAGTCGTCTTCGTACTCGATGACCTCGTAGGTGTGCTTGGGCTTGAGAGAAAGCGCCCGTGCCGGACCGCTTCCCATCGCAAAATAATTCTTGTGTTTGACCGTCCATCCGGCTTTCTGGGCCCCGAGACATGAGACAGAGGGAAAATCCGTGAAGACATCGATGAAGGGGATGGGGAACTCCCCGATCTGTCCCATACGGAAGTTGACCTCACCAAGACCACCCATGCAGATCTCGGTAAACGCCCTCCCTGCTGCGTAACCTCCCCGGGTGCTGACGCCGCAGTCTACGATTCTGGCGCCGTTATCCAGTTCATGGTAGGCTGCGTTGAATTCCTCGGCATATTCAGCGAGGTTTTCAAAAATTTCAAGCGCTAATTCATTTACACTGAGCACGTGGAATACCCCCTTTACCATAACAACATGGCAGATGAAGAGATAAGATTTGTTAAATGATTCATTTTTAAATACCCCTTAGCCGAGATTTTCGATAATTCTCGACGGATCGTACCGCAGGCTGATAACCCGTGTCCGCCCCCTGCCGTCCCGGTACTGCAGGTTGATCAGGCGCATGGCGTCAAGTTTTTTGACGATCTCGTAGAAGCGGGTGTATCCGATCGGCAGCGTCTCCTTGACCACTTTATAGACCTCACCGGCGTTCATCTCGGCATCTTTCATGCTCTGCCCGGCCAGGGAACGGAGGACGGACTTCTCTTCCTCCTTGAGCGATTTGACCGACGAGGCGAGGTGAAGATATTTTGAGACATCGTATGCCCTGCAGATATCCTCGCGGTCGATGGTCCGGCTGGCCCTGCGCTCGGCGTTCAGCGCCGCCCGCTTGACCAGGTCGATTCCCACCCGCAGGTCTCCCGATTTCTGGGTCTGCTCAACGACGAGGTCAAACATCTCCCCGGAGAGGGAGCCCGGGTACAGTCCCTGCATCACCCGCTCCTGCATGATGTGGCGGACCTCCTCACTGCTGTAGGGAGGAAAGTAAATCTCGGACGGCCGGAATACCGATGACACCCGGGCATCGACAGCCCGTGAAAGATCGACGTCCATGTCGCTGATGATCACGATGACCCCGATCCGTGTCCCCGGATACGCTTCGTGGGATCTGAGGAGCGAATAGAGGACCCGGTTCATCTCGTTCTCATAGAGGAGGTAGTTGGCGTCATCGAGACAGACCAGCAGCACGGTCTCTTCCTTCTGGAGGAGGCGGGCAATGGCATCGAAAACCTGCTTGAACGAGGTTCCGGATGCCGGGGGAAGGTGCCCGGAGAGTTTCCGGTAGATCTGGGAGAATATGGCAAACTTGGTATTGTCGATCTGGCAGTTGATGTACACGGGGACAAGTTTCCTGGTGGTCTCCTCGATCTCCGCGAAGAGCTTCCTGACGCTGGTGGTCTTCCCGGTTCCGGGAAGACCCCGGCAGATGCTGTTGAGGGGCCGTCCTCCCCGGAGCCCGGGCTGGATCTGGAACGCGAGTTCCCGCATCTGGGTCTCCCGGTGGTTGAACTGATCAGGGACATAGTCGATCTCGAAGACTTCGGAATCCCGGAACAGGGTCTCATCCCACATGAGGATATTCTTCTTCATGATATGCACCACCCCGTTTACAGTTTCTTCAGACACGCCCGGCAGAGCGTCCTGCTCGTGAAGAGCCGGCTCATCTTCTGTTCAGCCGCGGTCACCGTTCCGCCACAGACTTCACAGGCAGGAGCGCCGTCCGTACCGGCTGCCTGTGGAGCCGGCGCAGCATCCGGAGGGCGGACCGCCGGGGCAGGTGCGGGAGCATCTCCCGGCAATGGGAAACCGCCTCCGGTGTCTTCAGGGGGGGTGCCGGATCCCACCCCCTCATGCCCCGGTGTCCCGGGAGCCGGTTCACGAACCGGAAGTACCCGTCTCCGGTATGCGTCAACCAGCCCGGCTGTCGCCGGATCCCCCCGTCCGAATCTCCCGAGTATGTCATCGAGGAACCCGGCCAGTTCTCCGGCATCTTCCGCGGACTCCACGTCGCCGCTTACCTCGATCCGGAGGTTCTCGTAATGCTCCAGGTTGACGGTGACCCCGATAGTGAGACTCTTCCGGGTGCCCATGCGATCATTGTTTGGCACCCGTTCTGATATGGTTTATGATAGAGTAAAAAGCCTCATGAGGAAGGGGAGAAGAGGAGGGGGAGGAGTCCGGTGGCGCTGATGGTCCCGTACGCCCCGTTTTCTCCCTCGCGCTCGGAAAAGGAACAGGTTTCGTCCTGCCCTTTTCCATGCACGGCAAAGGGAACCGGATCGGCGGTATGCGTCTTCAGCCGCACCGGGGTCGGGTGATCGGGAAGCACCGCGATGACTCCGGAGAAATCCTGCATGATGGTTCCGATCATGGCATCGAGCCGTTCGATGGCAAGCACCTTCTCCCGGGGATCGCCGAGGTGGCCCGCCTCGTCAGGAGCCTCGACGTGCAGGTAGAGGAAATCCAGGGTCCCGAGGGCCGAGCGGGCATACCTGGCTTTTGCCTGGTAATCGGTATCGAGATACCCGGTCGCGCCCGGGACGGTTATTACCTCCATCTTCGCACACCGGGCGATGCCCTGGAGCAGGTCAACGGCCGAAATGATGCCGCCCGATATCCCGAACTTCTCGCGGAATGGCGGAAGCTCCGGGATCTTTCCACCGCTCCACGGCCAGACCTGCGTGGCCGGGGGTTTGCCGGCAGCGACCCGTGCCCGGTTCACCGGATGGCCTGAGAAGATTTCCCTGCTCTTCTCCATGCAGGAGATAAGGGCAGCACCGTCCCGCCCGCGGGGAAGAAACGAGACGATCTCCCTGCCCACGATATCATGCGGCGGCATGGTGACCGAACCCGAACCTCCGTGGAGGACGAGGAGGTTACGGTAGCTGACCCCGGGATAGAAGGTGGCTGAGGGCACGGTATTCCCGAGCGACGAGATAAGCTCTCGTCCCTCGGCACTGGAGATGTGCCCGGCGGAAAAATCGGCCATCATGCCGTCACGGACCGTGACCAGGTTGCACCGGTAAGCGATATCCGACGGGCCGAGCTCGATCTGCATGCTCGCCGCTTCAAGAGGGCCCCTCCCGGTGTAGAAGGTGCGGGGGTCGTAACCGAGCAGGCCGAGGTTGGCGATATCGCTTCCGGCCTCGAAACCGTCCGGTATCGTCTGTACCATCCCCATACTGCCTTCCCGGGCGATACGGTCCATGGCCGGCGTATGTGCATACTCGAGCGGGGTCTTCCCGCCAAGCTCGGCCAGGGGCTCGTCGGCCATACCGTCGCCAAGAATTACAAGGTATTTCTTCTGCATGCCAATCCCTGCCAGAACAGCCTTCGTCAGGAAGAGTCGCCGGTCTCCCGTATGAGGGCCCGGGCCGCCTCCCGGACCGATGCCTGCGAGGTCGTACCAGGTCTCCAGCCGAGCGATTTGAGCTTCTCAACCGAGAGGAGCATCCGGGGGACGTCCCCGATCCACCCGCGATCGCCTCCCGTATACCGGAGGGTCACATCCGGGAGCCCCATCTCCTCGGTCACGATGGCGGCGATCGAGGTCACATCGATCCAGTCCTCCGTTCCGATATTAAAACAGGCAAAGGGTTCACTGGTATTCGATACGGCGAAGAGAACGGCGTCCACGCAGGCCGATACCGAACAGTATGATTTTGCCTGTTTTCCATCCCCGAGGATCTCCAGCTCCCGGGGATCCCGGCGGAGCTTGTGGATGAAATCCCAGATAACCCCGTGGTTGCTCCGCTCGCCGATGATATTTGCGAACCGGAACACCCAGGATCGCCAGTCGTAGGTCCGGGCATAACCGGAGATCATCGCCTCGCAGGCGAGTTTCGTGCTCCCGTAGATGGAGATCGGCTCCATTCCCGGATACTTCTCGGGGGTCGGGATGGTCTCCGCCTCGCCGTATACCGTTGAGGTCGACGTGAACACGATCTCGCGGGTCCCGGCCTTCCGCATGGCCTCAAGCACCCTGACCGTTGCTGTAACGTTCTGGGCGTATATCCGTGCCGGGTTGCCGGCGCTTGCCCGGACATCGGGGTCTGCAGCAATATGGTAGATTCGATCAGCGCCACGGAACAAATCCTGCCATCCTTCACCGAGGAGATCTTCCCGGACAAACCGTATTGCCCCGGAATCGATATGTCCTCCAATATTGCGGAGATCACCGGTGGAGAGGTTGTCGATGACGGTGACTCCGTCACCCCGTTCAACCAGGGCATCCACAAGGTGCGACCCGATAAATCCTGCACCACCGGTGACAACCGCGTTCATATTCTTCCCCTTCTACTGTGTGCTCAATGCTTAAAATCTCTCTTCGTCAAACTAAGAGTGTGGTTTCCGGAATTGGTCCCCGGCAGGGCGGTCTGATCTTTCTCAAGGGTGCACTCATGGGGATGTGCGACATCATCCCCGGGGTCTCGGGGGGCACGATCGCCCTGATAACCGGGATCTACGAGCGCCTTATTACCGCCATCGGCAGCATCAGCGCAGCTCCATTCACCGCGCTGGTCCGTGGCAGGAAGGACGAGGCGGCCGAAGCGGTGCGCCGCATCGACCCGGTGTTTCTCGGAGTGCTCCTTGCAGGGATCGGCCTGGGACTGCTGGCCATGTCGCGGATCATCCTCTACCTCCTGCAGAACGCCCCTGCCGAGACCTACGCCTTCTTTTTCGGGCTGATCATCGCCTCGTCCGTGCTCATCTACTACCGCATCGAACAGGCAGATGCGGTCATTGCAGCAGTCTGGGTCGGGCTTGGCCTGGTCGTGGGATATGGCATCGGCGGGCTGGACCAGTCCGCTCTCGGACACTCGTTCCCGGTGATCTTCGTCACCGGTTTCATGGCACTGTGTGCCATGATCCTCCCGGGGATTTCAGGAGCGTACATCACGCTCCTCATGAACCAGTACGAATTCCTCCTCATGGCCCTCGCCGCTTTCGACCTCGTTCCGCTCATCGTCTACATGACCGGAGGCATCGCGGGCATCCTCTCCATGAGCCGCGTCCTGAAGATCATGCTCCGCAGGTATCATACCCAGTCGCTGGCATTCCTCACCGGGCTCATGCTTGGTTCAACGAGGATGGTGTATGACCAGATTGCAGCAGCCGGAGGTACGCTGTCTGCTGTCGTGATCTTCGGTGTGGCAGGGGTGATCCTCATCGCCCTCATGGAACTCGCCCTCCGCAAGTTCCCGGCCTGAGGGAGGATTCGTGGCACCCGATCACAATGATAAATTCGCCAGCATGCCAAGGGAGTAGTGCAGATGTTTATCGGCATTGATCACGGGACGACATCGATCCGGTTTTCGTCCGGGGAGTCCTGCTTCAAGATAACGAGGGAGGAGGCAAGGGAGTTCCGGTGGCAGTCCCTCGCGCGGCTCTGCCCGCCCGATGAGATCGAGGGGATAGCCCTGACCTACTCCATGGGAGACGGGATCACCCGGATCACCCGGGTTGAGGATCTCGAGGACCGGGGAGTCGTCAGCCGTGAGGGGGCCGGCAAGCATATCGGAGGCGGAACGCAGGTCTTTGACCAGATCCGGCAGAGCGGCCTCCCTGCCGTGGCGGTTCCCGGTCTCCACCGCGGATCACCCACCGATATCCGGTTCAAGGCCTACTCGCACCAGGCGAGCCCGGAGAAGATCGGTATAGCGTACCTCGTTTCCGCAGATCTCGGGGACGATGTCGTGGTCTCGGATGTCTCCTCCAATACCGTTACCCTGCTGGTCCGTGACGGAAAAATTGTCGGGGCTCTCGATGCCTGCATCTTTGCGCCCGGCCTCGAGCACGGGGCGCTCGATGTCGATGCTATCCGGTCCATCGATGCAGGCGAGATTACCGCCAATGAAGCATTCCTCCGGGCCGGGGTGAAGCATACCCTCCCTCCCGGAGAGCAGCTCCGTACCGTGGCTCTCTTTGCCGCCATGGAGTGTGCAGCTCTCCTCCTCCTCGCTCCCTCCGCAAGGGTTGCCCTCGCCGGTTCCCTCGCACCCCGGGTAGCCGGGGAGGTCGAATCGCTCCTCTGCCGTCCTGTGGCGGTGTATGACGAGTGGTGCGCCTCCCGGGGGCTGGCAGCGATCGCGCATGATGTGTTCGGGGGAAAGAAGGAAATCCTTGGGATCGGCGTAAATGTGTAAATTTTTTTTTATTAATCATGTTTACGTAGGTCATCACCGGCTTTTTCCAACCATAAGCATCTTAGGATTCCCCTGACCGCCCTCCCGTCGTTGTATAACGGCGATATGACAAGCTGATGCACTACGAGTCCGGGCTGGTCAGGTAGTACGCCGAACAAACCAGGATCCCCATCCTGGCTCTTTTTATTTCGGCATGGGGTCAGCCCTTGCCGATGCTTGAATACGGTTCTGCGGTGCTGTTGTTTTGCTCCTGATTGGTCTTCTTTACACCATCCTGAACGCGATGTTCCGGTTCGAACCCCGGAAGATCGGAGGCTGAATCATACATCCCCGCCGGTCCATCACCGGAACAGTGCGAGAATGGCGGTTATGTTTTTGGAAATCTTCCGTACTATCTCGGGCAATCATTTTTTTATAACCTATGAAAAATTTCTACATTGTACTGAGTGATTT